>JAGXRZ010000005.1 GCA_018335585.1 Selenomonadales bacterium | reverse complement strand
CAGCAGGGATTTTGCTTATGATATTGAAATTAAAGGGCAGAAAGGATATGCTCCCTTTCGGCCCCTTTCTTGCTTTAGGTGCTTTTTTCACAATGTTGTGGGGCCCTGCCATTATTTTGTGGTATACTCAAGTGATAGGGTTGTAGCGAGGGTCGCTTGTCCCTTGTCGCTTGTCGCTTGTGGGTGCCGCTAGTGAGCTGTGAGCTTTGAGCGGTGAGCTTGAAGGCGTTAGGCGTTAGGCTAGCCCTCCACGAAGTGCTAAGTGCGAAGTGCTAAGTGCGCATCCCTCTACGAGGAGCCGGCAACCCCAAAAACACGCTCACGAAAGGAGCCTCATCATGTCGGCATGCACGCGCTTGCGCCGCAGGAATGGTTTTACGCTGGTGGAAGTGCTGGTATCCGTGGCGATGCTTGGTATACTCGTATTGCCGCTTATGGGCATCTTTACGCAGAGCCTGCGCTCGGTGCACGCCGGCAGGGCACAGGTGACGGCGGCCTTTCACGCGCAGCGACTGATGGACGACTTTGTTTTGGCCGATGCCGCCGGTCGCGTGCCGCTTGGCCGCACTGCCATCGACGGCACCTTTTCTTTTGAGCGCACCGTGCGCACACATCCTGCGACGGGACTTACGGAAGTCGTAATCACGGTATTTTGGCAGCAGGGAGCAATAGCGAGAACGCTGAGGGTGGTGAGCCTAGTTGCGCCGCGCTGAAGCAGGCTTAACCTTAATTGAGATGTTGGTCGCGGTAGGCACAATGGGAATTGTGGCTGTAATTGTGGCCTCGCTCTTTGCGCAAGGGATGCACACCTACAGCGCCGGACAGGCCGCAGGCCTGGTAATTGCCGATGTGCGCTTTGCTGTGGAGCAGGTTGCCACGCGCCTGCGCGAAGCTCGTCCCGGCAGTGTCGCGGTCGCCGATGCCGGACGCCAGATAACTTTTCAGGTGTGGGACAGAAGTATCAGCAATTGGATCACATTAACATATCGCCTGTCAGGGCAGGACATTCAGTTGAACAGCCAGCCGATGGCTACCTATGTGCAGACCCTGCAGTTCGCGCTTACGGACGCAGGCCGCGCCGTGACGATTACCGCAACTACCGTGAGCTCCGTCCCCGGTGCCCGCCCCGGCACAGGTCTGCCGTTTACGTTTACGACGCGGGCGGTGCTGAGAAATTAGCCGCCGGGCGCCAGCCGCCGGGCGCCAGCCGCCGGGCGCCAGCTGTGAGCTATGAGCGCTGAGCTGTGGGCTGTGAGCCGGGGCAATCATGAATCAGGAATACGTGAATCATGAAATTGCAGAGCTTGCTCTACTGGGCACTAAGCACTGGGCACTGGGCACTTTCTCTGCCAGGAGCTAGGAGCTGGGAGCCAGCAACCCCCCACCATCTCGCGAAAGGAGGCCCACCATGCATTCGCAGCGCGGTAGTATACTCGTATTCGTAACTTTGACGGTCGCCATTCTTATGATTGTCGGCGTTACTTTTGCGACGGCTACAACTGCGGAGTACCGTTCTGCCATGCACCACACGCAGGGGACGCAGGCCTTCTATATTGCCGAGGCGGGGTTGAACTGGGCGCGGCGCGGCCTCGGGAACGGCAGCATTGTGCTCCCCTCGATTGGCGTGGGCCAGACGCATATACTGTATCGCAGTGCTGCTTTTGGCACGTCGGTAGGAACGCAGGTGCTAGCGGACATTGGCGAAGTAGAGATTGCGGTGCGGCGTCTAACCGCTTCGCGCGTAGAACTGGTGGTTCAGGGGAGGCAGCAACTTGCGCGCCGCACTTTGGCCGTATTGGCTGATGAAACGGCAGGGGTTGGCGTGGACACCGCACTGGGTAGACATCAAGTGAGTGGCGTGGTCGACCTTGGCAATCACGCCGTCATTAACGGCGATATATCGGGCAGTTCGTTTGTATTAGATAGTCACGCTGTTATTCATGGGGCTCGTATCGTGGGCCCGCCCTTAGCGTCATTTGCGCCGCCGGCATTTTCTCTCCCCACCGGTCTTACGTCCCGCGGGACACTGACAGTAAATGAACATGGGTCGGCGAGTTTGCTTGCCAACAGCAGTTATACTGACGTTACCGTAAGAGCGCACGGCGTCTTAATGATCGATGTGCCCGATTCAAACGATGTCGTAATTAGCGTCAGGAATCTCTCAGTTCGCGAACATGCGCGCCTTAACCGCACGGGCACGGGTACGGGACGCGTTATTCTGCACATTGAGCAAACACTCACGCTTAGCAGCCACGCTCATGTGAACCAGAGTGGTCATATCGAGCGGATGCTCGTGTATTATCACGGCACGACGGGATTCACGCTGAGCGAACACGCGAGTTTGACAGGTGTACTAGTGACTAACTCCGCACCTGTGACGCTCGGCAACCACTCGGTGCTCACAGGGCATCTTATTACAGGCTCAACCGCGGTTGCGGTGGATAACCACGCGCTAATGACCGGGATTCTGTACGCGCCGCGGGCCAGGGTCGACGTTGGCAACCACGGTCGGGTTGATGGGGTGGTGATTGCGGGTACCTTGTACGTAAACAATCACGGGCAAGTCAACATCGCCACCGGCGGTATAGCAAGTTTTACGCCTTCGGTAACGGCACTCGGGCTGTGGTCGACCGCGACGAGCTACAGTTTTCACACCTGGGGCAGCAGATGATATCGACAGACATGTAGATAGAGATAGAGAGAGAGGGGGCCTGTGCGCTTGCACCCGGTGACACAAGAGAACCAAGAGCTAGCTAAAGTTATCACGCGGAGTGAACGCAACCGGGCCGCTCGCGTAAGGCGCAGCCGTAAGGCATGGGGAGTGGCGGTAATTGTGACCCTCGCTCTCGTCGCCGCTGTAATCTACGCGGGCACAGAGCTGCAGAGGCTTTGGCACGAGAGCGCGCTATGGCTAACCGATATGTGGAGCTATGCGCAGCAGTTAGACGTATCTGCGGCCTGGCTATGGGTATTTGCACCGCTAGCATTTATCGCCTCACTGACCCTAGGTGTGCGGTACTGGAGTCGCGCAAGGACACCCCTGCCGCCGCCGGCGCCCACCGTAAAAAAACCGCCGCAGCGCGGTCTGTTTGCGCGACCGGTGCTAGGCATTGATGTCGGAAACTCGCAGATTAAGATGGTTGAGGTCGTGCCGGGTCAACCGCCGCGCGTCTTACGCTACGCGGTGGTGCCAACGCCGCGGGGCAGCGTAGAAAATGGTTTAATTAGGGACGCCGGAGCCTTAAGCGCCGCCATTTCCGAGGCCGTAAGTCGCGGCGGCTTCACGACACGCCGCGCCGCGACCACGCTCACGGGACAGAACCTGATGCTCAGGAAGCTTACTCTGCCGCCGATGCCAAAGCAAGAACTGCGGGCGGCCATTGACTGGCAAATCGAGCAGGTGCTGCAGCTAAACCGCGAGGATACTCTGACGGATTTTGCCGTCATGCCGGCTCGCGCCGGCGAACCTAACACCTTAATCTTGGTCGCCATGCAACGCGAGCCCATCATTAACTTTGTAGATTTTATGACTAACGCGGGGTTTGAGATTATCCGCGTCGACATTGAGCCTTTGGCCATGTTTCGCTCTGCCCTCCTGGCGACACAGTCGCAGGTTAAGCGCGGCACACACGTCGTCCTAGATTTTGGCGCGGGCACCACTAACCTAAGTGTGTTTCGTGAAGGCGTGCTGCAGACGGCGCGAGTGATTGCCCTGGGCGGCAATCAGCTGACGCGCGCCATTATGGTGGAGCACCAGTTAGACTTCGAGCAGGCAGAGAAGGAAAAGATTGAGCATGGGCTTACGCCTGACTGCCCCTATTTTTCGCTGCTAGCCCCCGTGCGTGACCGTCTGTTTGGGGAAATAAACACTACGGTTAATTTTTATCTCACAGAGAATAAAGGCGTAACCATCGACACTGTGCAGGTCGCGGGTGGGAACAGCTTGTTGCCGTTCTTCACGGCCCAACTTGAGGAAAGTATCCGCCATGCGGTGCGCAGTGACCAAAAGGACTTTCGCGTGAACATCACTAATCCACTGACGCGTATGGCTCACGGCGTCTCGGCGGAAGACCTCGACTGGTGCGGGGCCTCTCTGTGTGTCGCGATTGGCCTAGCGCTAGGGGAGGTTGTGCTGTGAAAATAAACCTGCTGCCGCTCGCGCGGCAGAGGCAGCCATATCCCTACCGCGCTATCCTCATTGCGGTGGTATGCTTGTTGTGTGTGGCGGCGCCTGTTACTGCGTATAGCTATCGTCTGATGAAGAACGTGCAGAGCCTGCGGAATGAGGTCGCCGGCCTGAAAGCGCGGGCAGATGCTTTAGGGCCGCTTGAGCCCTTGCTCTTGGAGTATGCTCGCTTAGAGCAAGAACTGCGGCGCGTGCGCGGCGAAGCTGTCCCCGAAAATGTCAAGCTGGTGCCTTTCCTGGACGAGCTTGCGCGGCTTCTCCCTGACCGCGTCTTTGTTACCGACTTAAGTATCGACGAGGCGGGCTTAAGGCTGCGTGGGGTGACGCCGTCCTACGCTTTGGCGGCGGAGTTTCTCAGAGTCTTAGCCGGTTCAACTTTGTTCGAGGATCCGGTGCTTAGCGTATTACAGGCCGATGCTGTGGGCTATAGTTTTGAGCTTACGGTAGAGATTAGGGCGGAGGAACAATGAAGCTTAACAGACGTGAGGGCATACTGCTAGGTTTCCTGTTGGTCGTGCTAACCGGGACATTAATTTACTTGTACTTGTGGCAGCCACTGCTCACCGAGCAGGCTGCTTTGCGTCACCAAATAGAGACGCTGACAGGCACGCTCTACAGACTGGAGCCATGGGAAAACAAGGAGGCGGAGCTCGCGGCGAGGCTTGATCGCCTGCACGAGCAAATCCGCACTGTGACCGAGGAGCGCCAGCTCGGCATTCCTCTACCCGAGTTCCTGACTATGCTTGAAAACGCAGCTACCGCTACTGTCGTTAGCCTTGAAAGCACGAGCATTGCGGTGGAAGACATTGGAGCTATCACGAATATGCAGGTCGCAGGTACCTACCATGACCTTTATCGTTTTCTCATGCTGCTTGAGGAGCAGGAGGAAGCCTTAGTGCTGGAGGCACTGCAGTTTACCGGCACGGGACAAGCTCTGCAGGGTACCCTGCAGGTTCGCCTGTTTAGCGGCGCGGTTATCGGTGAACCTAAGGTGGGCGGGTTCCCCGGACGCTCGCCTTTTGCGGCGCGTCGGCAGTAGTGAGGGGCCAATTGCGGGGACGACAACGCGGCTTTACGGTAATAGAACTCCTAGCTGTAGTCGGCATTATGGGGGTTCTGGCTCTGCTGGCGGTGCCGAGAGTCAGCGATGCGTTAATTAACGCAGAACTGCAGTCGACGGTGCGGCAGTTAGCATCGGATGCACACCACGTGCGCCAGCTTGCCATCATGCGCGGCGCTAATACGCGCATGGATTTCCTTAGGCTCTCCGGACACCCGCATCAAGTGAGGGTGTTTAACGAGCTCTCGCAGGAGATGAGAGAG
>JAGXRZ010000004.1 GCA_018335585.1 Selenomonadales bacterium | reverse complement strand
GGGTGCCGTCCCACACCAGCCAGCGTCCCCAGGTCGCCACGTAGCGCCAATCCCGGTGGTAGCGGCGGGTGAAGGCCAGCGCCAGCGCATCCTCTGTGCCCCAAACCGACTCATCGCTGCTGACGACCGGCTCGGCATCGGCGCTGAGGTCGTGCATCTGCAAACGCGGGCCGTGGGCGAGGAAGGTCGAGACATCGAAGCCTTGCGCGATGGCGTCGGCTGCATCCCAGCCCTCTGTGGCTTCCTCGGGTGGGTAGAGGATGTGGCAGGACTTGGCTGCGGCCGCCAGGATGGCCTGCGCCGCCTGCGTCGCGTAGTCCCAGCCCGGTTTGTCGCGGTCGGGCCAGATCAGCACGGCTTTGCCGGACAGCGGCGACCAGTCGGTCTTGTCCACTGGCGCGTTGGCACCGTGCATGGCGGTGGTGGCCACGATGCCGGCGTCGATCAAGGCCTGCGCGCATTTTTCGCCCTCGACCAGCACCACCTGCGCGGCATTGCCCATGCCCGGCTGGTTGTAGAGCGGGCGCGGGTCGGGCGGGGCCATTTTGCGCCGCTTGGCATCCCAAGGCCGAAACTCCTTCTTGCGCCCGTGCGGGTCGTAGCGGTACACGACGGCGATGAGATGGCCTGCTGCGTCGTGGTAGTCCCACTTGGCGCTCGCCGGGCCGAGCTCATCGACCGGGGCGTCCTTCTTGCTGCTGCGCAGGGGCGCTGAGCGCGCACGCCCCAGCAAATCGGCGGCCTGGTCGAGCACCCGGGGGAAATCGGAGTGAACGTCGGCCCCAAGGTAGGCGGCGATCAAGGCAAAGATGTCGCCGCCATCGCCCGTGGCACGATCCGTCCACAATCCAGCCTTCTCGCCTTCGAGCACCACCTCGAGGCTGTCGCCGGGGCTGCCCAGTGCGTCGCCAATCAGGAACTTGCCCCGGCGCTTCTTGCCTGCCGGAAACATCGTGCCCAGCACCGATTCCAAGCGAGCCAGCAGGTCGGCGCGAATCGCGTCTCGCTCAGCTTCGCGGCTGTTCGTGGCCGCTGGGCTGGGGTCGTTGAAGTCGATCATTCTGCACCCTCGCAAAGCGCTTGCGCGTCTTGGGCGTCGCGGCCCTGCACGGCGTTGCAGCGCGTGGCCCAGGCTGCGAGTTCGGGCAAGCGGTAGCGCACCAGGCCGCCCATGAGGTAGTGCGGTATCCGGTACTTGCTGCGCATGGTGCGGTCGGCAAACCAGTAGTAGGGCAGGCGCAGCGCAGCCGCTGCCTGCTTGGCGTCGATCATCGGCTCGATGGCCTCGGGCGGCGTGTAGTGCTTGCTCATGCTTGCAACCTCCAGCAGCGGTCTTGCCAGGCGCACATCCGGCATTCGAAGTGGGTCGGGTCCAGATAGGCGCGTGGCAGCAGTTCTGCGCCCTGCGTCGCTGTGATGACCCGCACCGCCCGATCCGACATGCGCTGGGCCAGGGCGGCGTCAAAGGGCACGGCCTCGGCGTAGATCTCCATCGTGTCGGCGTTGAGCGCCGTCAAGAGTGCCGGGTGTTCGTGCAGTTCGAGGTAGGCTTGGTAGATGGCCACTTGTGCGGCGTAGACGGGTTTGGAGGTGCTCAAGCCTTTTTTCTGCAGGTCGCTCCAGGACTTGTTGCCCAGGCATTTGCTCTCCCACAGCGCCGGATAGGCAAAGCCCTCGGGGCCAGCGACGATGACGCCATCGATGTGCCCCTGCAGGCGACCGTCGGCCACCGAGAAGCCAAACTGCTCGCCGTTGGCCTTGCGGGTACGCAGGTCGAAACCCGCGTCGCGCAGCCACCCGACTAGGCAGTCCTCCATGTGGTGGCCACGTTCGAAGATGCGCAGCATCCGGCCCGGGATATCGCGCCCATGGTCGATTGGAGCCTTGGCGTACTCGAACTGAAGCGCGCGCTCGCACGCTACACCCAGACGGGAAGCACCGAGGTACTGGCGCTCGGACTGGCGGGCGCGGGCCCGCTGCATTGCGGCGTCAACCAGCGCAGTGATCTGACCCGAGAGGCTCGAAGTGGAGTTGAAGTCGATCACGGCTTCTTCCCCTTCGGCTCTTCCCACGGCAGGTCATCCTCCAGATCGGCAAAGGGGTTGGCTGCGCTGGCAGTCATGGGGTCGGGCGTCGGCCTCATGCCGCGCACTGGCGGGTACTTGCTCACCTCGTGATGCGCAACCATCGCCTCGGTGTAGCAAGTGACGATGGCATCGATCACCTGCAGCGCTTGCGCCTCGGAGTAGTCGCCCAGCGGCCTGGCAAATCCGATCTCGTTCGCCGCCGCGCCGAAAGCCTTGAGGCACTGGCGCATCGCGGCTTGCTCGACCTCAGACGGATCGATCATGGTGACCTCCTTGGCGACTGCCAAACCTTCCTTGACCCGCAGCCAGTTGCTGTACAGCGCGTGAAACGCGGTCTGGCAGCGCTGCGAACAAAACACCCAGTCGGTGGGGTAGCGCCGGGGATTGCCGACACCGTGGCGGTTGTCGGTGTGACCGTATCCCCGGGCCTGTCGTTTGCAGACCCAGCATTTCATTCCCCCTCCTCAAAGTCCTCGGCCAGCAGCGCCAACTGCAGCGAGCCACCCGCGAAGGCCGCTTCGCAGCGGCGGTCGAAGTCGCGGTAGCAAGTCGAACTGCGCGCAATCGCCGTGACCGCGTGAATCTGTGTTTCCAGACGGGCCAGGCCCTGAGCGGACAGCCATTGGTGGTGCTTGTGCGAGATGCCCTTGCGAGCGCGGATCTCGTCGATCAGCGTGGCAGGCAGCACCGGCCCATAGACCCAGCGCTGCGTGATCTGGCCAACAACGTGCGGTGGGTTCTGGTCGTGGCCCCGGTACTTCCAGCCGAACAGCCGGTAGAGTGCGCGGTAGTAGTCCGGGTGGAAACGACGCTCCCACGAGGAGCATGACTGGCGCAGCAGCTTGGAGATCAGTTCCTGCAGCGCATCTGGTGCGCGGTGGTACTGGTAGCCGGTGGCCTCATCGATCAGCGCGACCTCGCCGGTGGTGGCCAGCGCGTGCATGATCTTCATGCAGTTGGGCACGATGCCTTGGCGCGCCTTGTGCAGTGTGCCGTTGATGGCCGCGCCAACCACCGCCGACGCGACGTCGGCAATGATCCCGGCTGGGAAGAACTGCGCCTGCCGCCCCGACGGAAGCAGAATCGGCTCACGAGTTTTTTCCAGTCTCGACAAAGAGTTAGGCGCGAAATCAGCCAGAAACCGGGCGAAACGGCCACCCTTGTGTGTCTCGTGGAAACCGAGCAGCTTAGCCAGTTGGCGACGAACGTAGCCACGCTCGCCGCCCTTGAGGACGACGGCCTCGCATTGCAGATCGCCGAA
>JAGXRZ010000003.1 GCA_018335585.1 Selenomonadales bacterium | reverse complement strand
CCTCGCAACGGAGCGGCTTAGTCAAAGCCCGCAGGTGCCCTAGGCTAGTCACTGTCCTGACTACGGTTCTACTCTCTGAATGCCGGGAATGCGATCAAAATCTTTGTCGAATGAGTATATTGTCCGTAGCTTCATGCCGGTCATCTGGCCGGCGATAAAGGCGTCAGACCAGTCAATGTTCTTCTCCGCATACAATGCCAAAGCATCTGCGACCAGCGCCTTTCCTGCGCTGAACTTCAACCCGCGCACACTCAGCAACACGCTTACTGCATCTCTAATCTCAGGTCGCGGCGTTTTGTATACCTTCTCTAGAACCCACACAATATCTGCCAGCGCCAAGTCTGGCAACAGCAGTGTTTTTTCTTCTTGGTCCGCTGCCTGCAATAGCAGCCCAGCGCGCGTCGCCTGATCCCCATCATCAACTAGATAGCGCAGCACGACATTGGCGTCAATGACTTCACCGTTTTGCCCGCCCATGGGCGACCTCCTCTCTGGCCGCCTGTATGGCAGCATCCACGCTGATGCCGGTTTTTGCCGCCTGCTGTTTAAACTTCCCCTGCAATGATGTAAGGCCGTCGCCTTTTACAACCTTAAAACCATCGGCGGTCTGCTCGAAACGGACAAAGGACCCTGCCCTTACATTCAACTTTTCACGCACTGCCTTCGGTAAAACAATCTGCCCCTTGGACGACACCTTTGCCAGCAACCTTACCACCTCCCATGCTGCTTTACTTTTATTCTATGACAAATCAAAGGTAAAGGCAAGTCCTGGTCAGGCCGTTGCTCGAAGTAGAACCGAACGAGAATCACTACTATAGCCCCTCCCTCTCGTAGCTCCCCCGCCCTATACCCAGCCCTCAGCCAGTGCGCGCCGCTTGCGATGACCTGAGACTGATTGGTCTGCCAATGAATCGTCGAGAGCAACCATATTCACAGGGCGGAGAACCACATGCGATACTCCTCCACCATATGGTCTTAGGTCCACTTGCGCATCAGTGGCCAGCGGATTCAGCGTAGGATACAGAATAGTAGCGTGCCCACCAGAACCCTGCGCTAAGGCATAAATGCTAAGCTGATAAAGCATTTCGCGCGGCAAGTCGTGTTCCCACAGATCTCGATACTTAGCGTCAATTATTGCGACTCGCTTGGAGCCCTCGTAGATCGTGAAGTCAGGCCTCGGCAGTGGGGCTTGCCTGTGGCGCGGATTTAGACCGGGGTTATAGGACATGACTCCGAAGAGGGGTTGTTCAGCACGCACGTTATATCCTGGCAAGTGTTCCTGCAGAAAACGTTGCAGCAAAGCTTGGTAGAACATGTTCATGTCAAACAAGAAGTTACGTGCCTTATGGTCTGTCCCGCCAACGTCTAACGTGACTCCGTGCCCCATGTATAACAGGTTAATCAGGGCTAAAGCCGGCCGATAAGGCGCAGTTAATCTCGTAATCAGGCTTTCTGCCTTGGCCAACAGAACGTCGTCCAAAGATTTTCGGGATACAGTTTCAGCCATAAACATCCGTATTTGTCGCAGGTCAGCTTTCAGAGGCAGATACCCAGCCATATCCGCGGCATAGGTTACACCCGCAAATAGCAGCTGGTTGAGCGGATTGTCTTCAAGCCTCGGGAAAAAAGTGCAAGGAACTGCCAGAGCATCATGCAGTTTCTGCTTTGCCAATGCGTTAATGTCAATTCTGCCTTTAGGGCTTTTAAGCCATGCATGGTTGGGCTCGTAGCGGCGATGTAGCCCCCTCGCCCACAACTCACGCACTTCTGCACGCAACTGCAACGCCAGCAAGTCTGTGAGCGCCAGAGCAGACAGCGCCTGATCGCCCTCTGGCAGGAGAGTCAAGGCGCTTAGGTCATATGCATAGCGCATTAGTCTTAGGAGCGGCAGGCCCTTAATCTTTGGCGCAATAGCCACATCTATGTCTCCGATGGAGACCCGTCCTACCCAAGACCGCGCAGAAATCATAACCCCATCGAGGAGTTGACAAACCTCTAGTTTGGGGGCAAGACTCTGCGCCGCCTCCTTTCCCTGCGTGGACAAGTAGACCCCCCACAGCGGTGACCCTTTTTTCGGCGCTATGGTTTGCCATTCCTGCAGAGCCAAAGCTATGCGTGTCATTAGGCGTCCTCTGCACCGTTGTCGACTTCGTCCGTATCACCCTCATCATCATCTTGCACGAAGTCGTCCCCATGCAAGATTTCGGTCAACGCAACAATTAGATTGTCCCATTGCCCATCCTCAAAGAGCTCAAAGCATATGCGTTGCTCACTCACGTCTACTAGCGCGCTACCAAGAATCTTCTCCAAGGTGGAGTAATCACCGTAACAATACTCCTGTAAAAGAGGAACGATGTCTTCCTTGAGAACCCGCGCGAACACGCGAAAGTCGCCTATTGGCACTCCATTCTCCATTAGATAGGCATGCCCTACCTGCAGATTTCTCCCATCCTTGCCTAAGTTCGCGACTACCCTGCGGTTTAAGGCCTGGAGCCAATTGCCTAGGGACAGGGTGCCAACCTTCGCTTTCCCCAGAACCTTGACATCAGGAACTAACTCATGGAAACCAAATCTGCGGCGCAGCGCAGTGTCTAGTAACGCTATAGATCTGTCGGCGGTATTCATGGTGCCGACAATGTATACATTGGGCGGCACGCAAAAAAGCTCGGCGCTCAAGGGTAGTGTTACATGCATGCCCCGCTTGTTCTTCTCGACAAGCATGATTAGTTCGCCAAAAATCCTCGGGATGTCACCGCGATTTATCTCGTCTATAAGCATATAGTAGCTCTTATCTGGGTTTGCCGCAGCATCATGGCACAAACTCTTAAACACCCCGGCCTTAAGCTCAAATCCGGCCTGACCCGCCGCCAAGGTAGGCCTAAATCCTTCGATAAAATCCTCGTAGCCATAGGACGGATGGAAGCAACAGGTGCAGATAAAGCGCTTGGCCTGCGCTTTCTGGTCCTCGTTAAGCTTTTGATAAGGCAAATTTAGGTTCTTACGTGCCGACAACTCTAAGGCCGCAAACTCAGCCCAATGTGTCTTGCCGGTGCCGGGCGGGCCATACAGTATGACCTGCCCTTTTCTGGCAAGCACATTGTCAATCACCGCAAGGACGCCGGCAAGCGGCTTCACTTCCCGGTCACGGTGGTCGTCAATGCGCTTAACTTCTCGCACCCTCTTTTCTACATCGACAAGATTCTTCGGGGTCTCCAAATAGCGCACAGCCCGGCTTTTGCCTTCATCTGACACTGTTAGCTCCCAGGGCTCTGTGTACAACCACTCTACCGGCCTCTGCTGTGGAAACTGGCTGTTAGGCTCGTATCGGTAAGCACCGCTGACACGCCCGATGCCAAACACTTTGTTTCTGTGGCACGCAAGGACCAAGTGGCCTACAGACATACGGGACATGAGGGATACCGCTTCCCACGCCGGTCCCTTGGCATTCCCCCACTGTGGGTAGTACAGTTGAATTAGCTCTTGCAACTTCGATTTTGCTGCATCCCCATGTTGGACATATTGGGTTAGGTCCCCTAGTGCACCCCAATTTACGCCTACGAAGTTACCTTCTTTCATGGCGTCCCATCCATGTAAGTTATCGAAAACGACTTGGACCCGCCACACAGGCCTAGGCGAACCAAACAGATGCTTGAGTGTCTTAGTAAGATGCGCAATAGGAATACCTAGCTCTTTGGCTACAGCAGCATACTTTGCGGCGGCTACAAATTTGCCGGCGTACAGTGCCCTCTCTATTAGCAGCTTGGGCAGGTAATAGTACTGCCAATCCACGATGTGAAAGTTATCAATCCTTTTCGGGAAGACAATGTGCAGATACTTATGGGCCCAAGCCGTATTCGCTATGTCCCTGCAGTTTTTGTCCAGTTCCTTTTGCAGCGCTATGTAATCAGCGTCGCCTGCGTCATCCGGTAGTTTTTCAAGTGCTGCTACTGCGTACATCAGCTGATTACGGTGATTCCGAGCAATTTCAATAGCTTCGTCAATGCTCACCCGGCGGCGCTCGGCATGATGCTTACCTGCCACCCATTCGTTCGTATTTTGGCTGCGGTATAACCCATATTTCATTGCCGCCCCTCCGCCGATACCGCCGAAGGCCTTGGTTACAAACTCTAGGTCGTTCTTATACTCCAACCAATAGACTAAGCTGTCGACCGTATTGTCGTGCATGGCAGACAACAGCTTTTCGCCACTTAGCTGCCTTAAGACATCGGGTCCGAAGCGGACCAAAAACGTGGCCCTAAAGGCCTCTGTTTTCTGCCGGGGTTCAATACCCCCTTTGCCAAGCAACTCATCATATGCCGCCTTTAGTTCTAGGGCGATATCCGGACGCAAGAGCATAAAATCCCTCCTTTGATGTTGTCGCAATGGCCTTGAGAAATATGTGGCAAAGCGGCAGGGAAGTGAAGCAGCTGTAAAGAATAGTCACGCACATAACGTGAGCAGTTCCACAGGGAATAGAGACGGAGGATTAACATGTCAGACCCTTGCCAACCACCATGTAGTAGTGCAAGCGCACAAACTCGACATCCCAACATTTTTGATTATGCCACTAGCGAACTTAGCCAGGACGCATTTTTGTGTTGGCTAATAGCCTGGGCCAAGGAGGACTATAGATCTGTCTCGCCGTCATTGCACGCCGCTGCGCTGCAATTCTTGCGAGAATGCTTTGAACTGCCGCCGACAAAGCTCAACGTGCCAACTAAAATCGGCAACATCGATATCAAGAGACAGGACCAAAGGGTCGACATCGTGGTGTTGATCAATGAAACCCACCTCCTCGCAATCGAGGATAAAGTCTTTGCTTCTGTACACGGCGATCAGCTGACGAGATATAAGGCGTCACTTAATGAAGTGTACGCGGACCGGCCGTATAGGGCTTTGGTGTACTACAAGACCGGCAACCAATCCGATTACTCTGCACCCTTAAAGGCTGGATTCAAGGTGTTTGACAGACAACGCATGCTTGGGGTGCTTCGGAGCGCCATATCTAAGGGGTGTACCAGCGAATTGCTGGTAAGTTACACTGATCACCTCACGAAAATTGACGATGCTACGAACAATTACCACAATATCGACCCTAAATGGGGGCCTGATCGACTCGAATGGCAAGGCTTGTATATGTGGTTGCAGAAAGAGCTTGGGGGCGCGAAATGGGACTATGTGCCTAACCCTAATGGAGGGTTCCTAGCCTTCTGGTGGGCATACCGCGAGAGCCATGGTTTTAAGACGTACTTGCAGCTAGAGCAACACAAGATGTGCGTAAAAATGGACACCACCGGCTTAACTCTAGACGAAGTTCGAGAGAAAGTTGAAACGTGGCAGCATTGCATGCGCACTCACGGCCACAAGGACCTGCCCTACCCTCGCTTAGGAAAATTAGGGAAACCAAACAGCTCGGTGACTTTGCATTCTGCGCCATACTTGCAAGCCGATGGCGACAAGGTAAATCTCCTCACGACTCTACAGGTCCTGCGGGAGTACGAGGAGCTACACAGTAAAATTATCAGATGCATGGACACCAACGCGATGGTGCAACTGCTCAGTTGACACTGCTATTTGGTGTTCATGATGCGGGTGAATTCCTGACCGTCCACCCACTCTGACGTCGGCGGAGAACTAGCGCTTATCATGCGCCATTTTTTTGTATTAATCGTCGCAAGATCCATGGCATCAAGAGCTTTCTTTCCGCCCCTTATTCCAACATAAATGCTTTGCCCTGGGCACTTGGCGATAACCCACTTGATGGTCTGTGCTGGCAGGGAGACGTCCCATGCTGCCGCAGGCGGCCTTCCGCCGAGCAACCATTCAGTGAGTTCCAGGAAGCGGTCTAGGGGCAGCCATGCCGCTACGCCTTGCATGTCCATTGTCGTATACTGAAATTGCCGTATATGCAACTCTTGGGAGGGGATCTGTAGTAATCCGGCAAGTCCCCCCTGCAAACCAACGTAACCCGCAGCGAGGAGCTTTAAATCTCTCAGATTTAACACTTTCGGTTTCGACTTACTCCCGCTGGGGCAAACATCTCTGTCATAGCCCTTGAAGTCCGCAGCGATAAAGGCGCTGAGTGCCTTGAGAGTGTGCCTGGTGTATTCTGGAATTGGATCCGACAGGCCAGCGCATTCATCTGCCAATATGTCACTGATCATCGCAGCTACAGAAGGGTAGCCCAGATCGTTCCTCTGCCATGTTACCAGTCTCTTAAAGTCTCCTGGGGCGACCACTAAGCTGTCGAACTCGCGTTGGAGATGCACATCCAACAAGTCACCGTCGTCCTTTCCGTAAGGCACCAAATAGATCATTCCCGCGACGTCGTTCTTAGAGCTATGCTTCCGTCTCAGTCCCCCATATGCGGTAATTAATTGCCCTGCAGTGACCGAGTCCGCATTTATCTTATTTTCAACCGCAATTACGTACTTCCCTGCGAGGAGCACCACGTCAATATACGCAGTTTCGACCCAGTATTCTAGACAGCAGCCAAAGGTGTGGCCACTGGCACCATCGGCCGAATGCGAGTCACATAGGCGCGCCATCGCCGCGAGATCAGCTCCAACTATGTTGATGCTCTCTACAAATTTGCACAGGAAATGGTTCCCCAGTCCATGCCCACTAGACGGGTTTAACAGCCACGCTAGCACGGCTGACGCCTGCTCTTCTTGAAACCTCTTTCTTCCAGACGCCAAGACTCTAAACAAATTCATCGCACTTGACCCCCTCCTGGTTTTTGCTTCTGCAACGGTGTCGACTATTGCGCTCATACTAGGTCCCTTGAAGTCCTCTGTATTGGGTCCGCAATCGGGACAAGCGTCAGGCACCTCTTTGGATAACCCCCTCATGTCCACTACAGCCGACTCCTCCCTCCAGTAGTCGCTTATGGAATCAAACTTGGCCAAAGGGAACTCCCCTGTATCTGGATCATCATAGTATCCGCCAAGAAGACCCATGTAGCAGAAAGCCCTCACCACTTCTATGTCAGTACGCCCATCGAGGTTCTCAACTACTATTAGCTGCTTGCCCTCTGAGATATAGCTAGGCCGTTTTCTTTGCGAGTAGGGTTGGCCGCCTTGATAAATGATCTCCCAGTGCCCTTTGACATCGTCAGGCGTCATTGAAGAGGCATCAAGGAAACACGTCCAATTCTTCTTTATCCATGGATCACCACTCCCTCAATTTGATCTCCGCAATAACTTCGCCGACATTGCACGGACGGGTCAGGGGACTCCTGAGCTAGACGTGGCTTGGCGGAAAAGCCTTACTTAGCCGCTCCGCTGCTCTGCGATATTTCTCTAAGCTTTGGTGATGTTCCTCGGTGGGCTGCGAAATACGGGACAAATCCATGTTGTCCTGCAGATCGGCCAGTTTAACTCTGCACGCTAACTCGTTCTCGAGAACTCTACCGATGTAGTCGTCGTATGCTTCGTTCGCGCGCTTGGTCAGAGCGAAAGCGAGTGAGCTGCCGAGGCGGTGATTAGAGCCTTGCGACAAGCTGCTGGCGCATAGCGCTTCCCACTGGTTCGGGGCTATGGCCTCCAACACCGGAGAGAAAACCCATCAGGGCTGCCCGACGGAGTGTGCAGCCCTGATTGATAGATATTATCTACAGCCTTGGCCTACCTCGGGGCATGTACCCCAAGATAGTCCATCAAAGCCGCCTGTAGCACTTTAGAAAAGTTCACGCCTTGGGCCTCCGCTAGCTCCTTTAACCATGCGGGAATCGTCAAGTTCGTCTTTACTGCCCTGTTGTCTAGTTCGTTTCTCACCAGTTCAGGGAAGACGGTTATAGGTACTACAATGCACCCTTCCGCCGTATCGACATCAATTTGAGGGCTCCTTGAGGGAGCAGGGACAGCGTCCCCATCCTTCTCCATCCCGTAGATGTGAAGCCCTAATGCCTCTGCCGCGTTTTGCAGGGCTTGCTCGAAGTCGCTTCCTACGGTAACGCACCCCGGTAGATCAGGGAAATACACACCGTACCCTTCTGGTGCAGGCTCGAACACTGCAAGATAGGTAAGTTTTCGCATCGATTCTCTGCCCCTTCCTTTAGTCCTGTAGGGCACTATTTGAGCCCCGCCTGCCTGAGGATGCTGTTTAGTGTTCCAGGAGGGATATCTCCGGGATGTCACCTCTCGAACCTTCAACCGCATAACCTCCGCCACCTTAATTATACGCCCGAATTATGCGCATGTCAACGCCTCATGCGCCCTAGGCAGTAAAGCAGAGGAAGCTTACAGGGCAGGCAGTTGGCGATTGGCTACCGGGAGGACGCTTCACTCTCCCTTAATCCCCTTGTCCCAATCCTTAGGCAATGCCTTTCCCTTGCGCACTTCGGCGATGCTGTCCGAAAGCTCGTCGTATAGGGCCATGGTACGCCCTTTGGCATAGGAAGCCCTGCGGTCTAGGCCTATACCTAGGCGATCGGCATCCTGCATATTGGTGAGGTCTGCCCCGAGGAAGATAAACTCCCAGCCTGCCGCCTTCCGCTCGGCAATCATTTCCCGAATCTGGGCATAGGAGAACTGCTGGCTTGCATTCTCCAATCCGTCGGTTATAATGACGAATATCGCCTTCGGCACGTTCCTTTACCCGGAGAATCGTACGCCCAACGGCGTCTAGCAGGGCCGTGCTCCCGCGCACGAAGTATTCTGCCGGGGTGATGGGGTTTATTTGCCGAAGATCGACGCCGTCATGCAGCAACACGTAGTCGTGGTCAAACAACACTGTAGTAGACCGGGCTTCTCCATCTTCTTGCTGCTGTTTCGTAAGAAAGTTGTTGTAGCCCCCGATAGTATCGGATTCGCAGCCCGCCATTGAACCGGAGCGATCAAGAACGAAAACGATTTCTTGCATCATGATACACCTCCATATATGTTACTATTCAGATTATAGCACCGGTGCGCGCGCATTTGACAGACAAATCTACGGCGCTGTCGAATGTCGACATATTCTACTCGTCAGGTTATTGACTGGATTGACGCACGATCTTATCCACGTCTCAAAGGCTAGTACTCCTGAGAGGGATCGAATCAGGGCTGCCCACTCCGGTGGGCAGCCCTGATTGATTCAGAACATAGGTTCTATTCTCTGAATGCCGGGGATGCGATCAAAATCTTTGTCGAATGAGTATATTGTCCGTAGCTTCAGGGCGGTCATCTGGGCGGCGATAAAGGCGTCAGACCAGTCAATGTTCTTCTCCGCATACAATGCCAAAGCATCTGCGACCAGCGCCTTTCCTGCGCTGAACTTCAACCCGCGCACACTCAGCAACACGCTTACTGCATCTCTAATCTCAGGTCGCGGCGTTTTGTATACCGTCTCTAGAACCCACACAATATCTGCCAGTGCCAAGTCTGGCAACAGCAGTGTTTTTTCTTCTTGGTCCGCTGCCTGCAATAGCAGCCCGGCGCGCGTCGCCTGATCCCCATCATCAACTAGATAGCGGAGCACGACATTGGCATGAATGACTTCAACGTTTTGCCCGCCCATGGGCGACCTCCTCTCTGGCCGCCTGTATGGCAGCATCCACGCTGATGCCGGTTTTTGCCGCCTGCTGTTTAAACTTCCCCTGCAATGATGCAAGGCCGTCGCCTTTTACAACCTTAAAACCATCGGCGGTCTGCTCGAAACGAACAAAGGACCCTGCCCTTACATTCAACTTTTCACGCACTGCTTTCGGTAAAACAATCTGCCCCTTTGACGACACCTTTGCCAGCAACCTTACCACCTCCCATGCTGCTTTACTTTTATTCTATGAAAAATCAAAGGTAAAGGCAAGTCGAGGCGCGCGCTCATATGTCAGCTAGATCAGTATGCGCCTGAATTATGCGCATGTCAACGCCTTCGCGCGCCCTAGGCAGCAAAACAGCCCTAGTCATGGCCATGAGCGCAGCAACGCAAGGCGGGGGCCGCTTGACTCTTACGGGTTCTGTTTTACAAGCTGCGAATATGATTTCGCAATACGCGCTGCGAGGACGGCGTTGTTGTACACAAGCTCTAGGTTAGCTTTCAGCGACGAACCTTCGGTTAACTCTTTCACTCTTGAAAGCAGAAAAGGCGTTGTGTCTTTTCCTTTGATGCCCTGCGAAGAGGCTTCCTCCAAGGCATAGTTGATTTTTTCGTCAATCCATTCGGATGGAATGCTGTGTTCTTCTGGTATTGGATTAGCTATGACGATCCCCCCTCGCAACGGAAGATGCCACTTAGCATACATGAGTCTAGCGATTGCTTCAGGTTCATCAAGTCGATGGGTTACCGACAATGCACTCTCGCGCGTATAAAAGGCAGGAAAACTGTCCGTTTGGTAACCGATGACTTCGACGCCCTTTGTTTCTAGGTATTCTAAGGTTTTAGGCAGATCTAAAATGGCTTTTGCTCCGGCGGAAACGACTGCCACATTGCAGGAAGCGATTTCTTCCAAATCACGTGAGATATCAAACGTGTTCTCGGCAAAACGATGTACACCACCGATACCGCCTGTAGCAAAAACGTTAATGCCAGCCCTTTCAGCGAGCAACAGCGTAGCCGAAACTGTTGTAGCGCCATCTTTTTTCTCGCTTATAGCGTACGCAATATCCCTTTTGGACACTTTCATGACACGCGAACCCTGAGCCAATTTCATAAGCTCATCTTCATTCAGTCCAACATGAATAACACCCTCAAGTATGGCGATGGTCGCAGGAACGGCCCCTTCGTCTCTAACTATTCTTTCTATTTTCCTGGCCATATCGAGGTTTTCGGGATAAGGCATGCCATGGGAAATTATCGTTGACTCAAGCGCAACGACCGGGTCATTGTTGCTTAAGGCTTCTTTGACTTCCTGGCTAATCTTCATGCAACTCACTCCTCAATCTTTCAAGCTGTTGGATCGATAGATCCGGGTGAACTGCTAGCAGAGAACCCAAGCAGAATCTAGCGTTTAACTGCCCGTACAATAAGGGGTCTTGATTATGTATATCCGCGTGGACAACCCCGGCCAAAAATGCATCGCCTGCGCCGGTGGTGTACGCTTTTTTTAACGGTGTAAACTTCCTATGGCGGATTAAAGGCTTAGTTATTTCATAAACACCGTCAACACCAAGGGTTAAGTAAATCCGTTCACATGGCAGATCCCTCAGCTGCGTTATGACTTCATCTAACGGACCGTCTTGAATGTTAGTGAGTGCTCTTGCCTCTAACAAATTCAGTTTAACCACATGCATGCGGTGCAACACATTTCTTAGCTTAAGAACCTTACGTGTGGAAATTCCATCGGTGTAAATTTTACCTCGACTTAGTTTGACAATCTCACTGGTTAGCGTTTCAGAAAAGTTCGTGTCAATAACTAGTCTTTCCGCGTGCTGAATATCGCTCGCAAATGGTTCAAAGTCTTTTACGGTCAACTCTTCCAGACCAACCATATCAGCGATACTTACCTGCATATCGCTGTTTTCATCCATTACGGCTAAATATCTCGACGTTTTGGGTGTGATGACGGCTTTAAAACTCACTCCTGCTTCTCGTAGATGACGCTCAATTTCAACTCGTTTATCGTTGCCCACTGTGGCAATCAAGAGCGGATGACAGTTCAATCGTCCTAAATTCTCAGCTATGTTCCGTCCGACACCGCCATAAGCTTCTATGATTATCCCGGGATTAGAGTCTCGCATAGCTACGTCTTGAAAAGGAATCCCGAAAATATCAATGTTGGTCGCACCAATGACAACTGTGTTAAACATTGTGTTCCTCCGCATCCTTTTTGTGAACATAGCGACCGGTTAGGAGACTCTGATAGCTGAATGCACCCCCATTGATAATAACACGTGAACCGTAAGCGTCAAAGACTCCGCATGTCGCATGAGATGATGCACGTAGCGGAATAATACACATTGACCTTTATTCCGCTTTACGCTAAACTAGTCAATGTGAAGGGAGGAATTACGCTATGAGCACCCCATACATGTCCTCTCGGCAAGCTGCCGAAAAGTGGGGCATATCAGACCGACGCGTTCGCGTGCTTTGCAGCGAGGGCAAAATTCCCGGCGCGGTGAAGCAGGGTAGGAGCTATAGAATACCGGTGAATGCAAAGAAGCCCGTAGACGGGCGCGATAGGCCGAAAAGGCAACATCGCTTTCTAAAGTGGGACAACGCCATTATCGCCACGATTGATTCCGCTAACACCGTGAAGTTCAGCGAACGGGATTTTAACCCTGTTGTTTCCCTGTACACCCACGGCGCGGATAATTGGAGTGGGGAGCGTTTTGCCGAGTTCCTTTCCGAGCGCACAGTTAGTCGCGACAGGCGGGATATTGAGAAAATCCTGTTCCGCTGCGGACTCTCCACTTACGATGTTCTCCGCATCGCTGAAATCACTCGCGGTATCCATGCGAAAGATTTGCTTTGGATTGCAAACAGCGAAGACGAGCAGCTAGATTCGGCAATTACCGATGTGTTCGATTCTGTATTTCACCAGCGCATCGATTTGGTCGGCGAAAGCGTTGATACGCCGGAAGGCTATAACATAAAACGTTACGGTGCACATTGCGGGCAATACGGTATATATAAGCAAAGAATTAGCCCGCTCACCGCCGATGTCGAATCTGAGGTTGCCGTATATCTGCTGGCACAAGAGCTCGGCGTTCCTTGCTGTCCGGCATATCGCATTGACAAGGACACGGGTTTCTCGGCTTTCCTGTATGACTTCTCTAAGGAGTACATCGTGCATTTTCGCAGCCTGTTTGACGGCGCTCGTTCGGGGAACGAGTACCAAAACCTGGCGTCAGTGCGCCCGCAGTACAAAGACGATATTGCCAAGATGATTCTGCTAGACTTCATCACCCGACAGGACGACAGGCACCTCTCCAATATCGCCATTAAAGTAAGCAATGGCGTGGAGAGCTTCTACCCTCTATACGATAACGGACGCAGTCTGTTTTACGAGGATACCGAAGAAATGGTGCAGGCGGCCGTCGCCGAACCGGAGAAATACGCCACGACTTTCGGCTACTCCGGTACGTACTGGGATTATGTGAAAGAGATCGCGGAAGAGCGAGGCGGGTTATCCGACTTGCTAAAGTTAGATATTGCCGAAAGCAAAGTCGTTGACATCCTTAAAGAAGCCGGGTTCGCAGGTTACCGCCTGACCGGCGCAACACAGTGGATTATGAAAGCAATCGAAATGGTAAAAAATGGCCCCCACCTTGCCAGGCGGCAAGATGAGGGCATGAGGACTTAAGCCACATCTGTTCGCGCAATGTTTCGCACTCGGCTGACTCGTTAGGTCTTCGCCGTTTCAACAGCTAGGACCCCGGAGTAAGTGCGTGCCGATGTCGCGCCTATCGTACAGGCAGTTGTCGACCATCGCATACGCAGTATTGCCGTTGCATCTTGGCTCTTACGTCCGCAGACGATACAATCCTGCCAACGTCGAAGCTAGTGAGGCCCTTTTGCATTTCATCATCAAACTGCTCGGCTGTCAAAGCCGAATAGTCAAAGGGCGTGTTGGGAGGCAGGCAGACACTGAAGGGAATCCCTTTACGCAAGACAACCTGATGTAAAAACAGATTCACCGCACTCGCTACTGGAATGCCGAGCTTTGACAGTATCTGTTCGGCCTGCTCTTTAATTTCAGGCTCAACCCGCGTGTAAATGCTAGACGATTTGGGCATTTCAGCTTCACTCCCTTTACAACAATTGTACGCTATTGTATGGCTGATAGCAAGCTAGACGCCCGACAAGTCCACCGCTCCTAGTTATATAGAATGGCCTGAATGGAGTAACGGCAAGCAAGAAAAGCGGCTACTGATTCCTCAGTAGCCTTGTTCGCGTAATATTTCTTTGGCTTATCTACTACAAAATGATACAATGCACACCCCTGCGCTAAAGTTCAACGATTTGCGAGAGGGGGTGTGCATTTTCGTCAGGGGGGGGGGGGGGGGGGGG
>JAGXRZ010000002.1 GCA_018335585.1 Selenomonadales bacterium | reverse complement strand
GACGAGGGACATCTTTACCGCGAACGCCGTTGATGAAATCTACCGTTTCTCAGGCGGGTCGGCACGGGTAATTAACAAGCTCTGCACACATTGCCTAATGTACGCCTCACAGAACCGGCAACGTATAATTGACGATCACATGGTAAAGCGAGTGATACAAGGAGAACTAACTTAGGCTTTTACTCCGACACAGGGTAGGGCAATGCTGAGGAGCAACCTGAGCGGCGTCGGAGGTTTAGCAGAGGGATGATGCGTTGCATCGTCCTTTCTTCATCCCTCTGGAAAACCAAAGCGGTAAACCTTGGGGGTTCGGGGGCAAAGCCCCCGATATGCCTAACTCTAGCAGTGGCCACCCGAACCAGTAGTTTCGGCCACGCTTCACGGCAATCCTCGGTCAACTTACGCCGTCTGCTGCGGGACAAATTGCGTTAGCAGTAACACTTGGGGTGTGGGACGGTGCTGGGGAAGTGACCCGTGGGCGTCAACTTGGTTCTGGTACGGGCTTCACATGGACCCTGCCAGTGTCAGGGAACGATACGGTATTCCGACAGAGAGCGTGTCAGACACAGTACGATTACCGCCTCGAAGAGTATGTCATCGAGCAGTACCAAGACAATGGAGATACATGGGTGTGGGTCCGCATAGGGACCGAGAACAAGTTCTATGCCCGTCAATTGAATGCCAACGCTACAGCCGCTGGTTACATTGAGACCCTTGCCGCCGCGCCTCATGCAGCGTGGACAGGGAACTCAATAGGACCACATGCAGGGCAGAAGAAGTCAACGTCCGAGATGGATGAGTTTGAAAGCGGCTTCAGTGCGACTGTTCTCTTTATGCAACTCAATCTGTCTGTGAGGCATACGACTGAGACCGAAAGCGTATGGGAAGTTTGGAATCGTGGTGCAACGTCCTATGAACTGGGTGTCGGTGACAATAGATCATGGGTATGGAGGCCCTAACGTAGTGTGTGGGTAAGGTCGGCCACTTGACGGTTACGACGCATTTCACAAAGTAGCACACCCGCAGGCGCAATGTCGCACTCCCGTTCATACACTGCTATGAGGGGGAGTGTTTGTGTTGTCAGGGAAAGCTTTGGGGGTGAAAACAACAAGGGCAGCCATAGTCGTTAACGGCCAGCCGCCGAGTGACTATGCTTTGCTTGAGTATGACCAAGGTGCGCTCTACGCACAGCTGAGCGAGGTCTTTCGCGCTCTAGGTGGCAACACGGTGTGGGCAGGGAACGACAGTCCGGCGGTCGTGACATGGCGAAATAATCTCTTCGTCGTGCCCGTAAATGAAAAGGGCGCCGCGCTAAACGGCGAGAAGGTCATATTGGCACGCGAGACGCTAGTCTACGAGGGGAAGTTATACGTGTGCCTAGAGTCTTTGGCGGAGGCCTTCTTGGGCAGTGTACGCTTTGTGGACGGCACGCTACACCTGAACCTGTCGCTTGGGCGCCTGCTCGGCCTGCAGTTTGCGCACAACTCCCTCGTGTTCAGTTGGAGCGGGAACCAACGCACTACCGCGTTGCCCTCAGCGCAAGGTCTTTGCCTCGAAGGAACGGGGTGGCCGGCCGCACTACGCGCCGTAACTATGGAGCGAACGCCCGAAGGCCATGTCGCGGTCAAAGTCGACGTGCGGGGTGGCCACGTGGCGAGCAAAAGAGGGGAGCAGGGCGTCAAGTTCGAGTGGGAAGCCAGTCCGCATCGACTCAGAGGGCGCCGCATCGCGCTTGACGCGGGGCACGGCGGACAGCAGCCCGGCGCAATCGGGCCTGCCGGTTACCTAGAAAAGGACCTCGCCCGGCAAGTGGTAGATAGATTAGCGGCAGAACTGCGGGAGCTGCAGGTGGAAGTTCTCGACATTAGGCCAAATGACCAATCGCTATCATTGGCGGAGCGCGTCAACCGCGCGCGGCAAGGCGGGGCCGAGGCCTTTCTGAGCGTGCACTTTAACGCTCACGAACGCAGTGAGGTCTGCGGTACGGAGACCTATCACTCCGCGGAGAACACCCAGGGCCGAGACTTAGCGCGCCTAGTGCACAACGAGCTCATCGCCGCACTGAAACTGCGTGACCGCGGCGTTAAGCAGGCGGCGTTCTACGTGCTGCGCACGCAACCGGAGGTGCCGGCCGTTGTCGTCGAAATTGGGTTTCTTACGCATCCGGCGGAGGAGCTGTTCTTAGCCAAAGAAGCTACGCAACAAAAAGCTGCGCAGGCGCTCTGTCGCGCTTTGGCGCGCTACTTCGAGGCGTAGGGCGTGACATTATCACTGTCCGTTTAAGTGCGCGAAATTTTGCTTGACAGTGCCTAGTGGCGTTGCTATAATAATTAACTTCCGGTTGACACCGCCTGCTTGTCTTGGTATAATCATGCTAGACAAGCAGGGAAGGTGGGTTTTTGTGAATAGCAATGTCATTGCGGACATTCGCCGCGACCTTGAACTGCACATCGGGGAAAAGGTTTGGTTAAGGGCCAACCGAGGCCGACGCAAGGCGACAGTACGCGAAGGCATTATCGAGAGCACGTACACCTCTCATTTCCTCGTGCGGATGGGAGAGCAGCACTGTGTCAGCCGTATCTCCGTCAGTTATGCCGATGTCTTAACCCAATCAGTAGAGCTGTCTATCGGACCTGAGCAACGAGTAGTGAACTTGCGAGGTTAGGCAAATTCACCCCATATGTTTCTAAAGCCACTCCGTGAATTTCTCAATTCGCGGAGTGGCTTTTGTGTGCGGTATATCACCTGCGGTCAAGGGCAACTCTAGACTAGATGACAAAAGGAGATTGGAAAAGTGGTCAAAGACATCGAGGGGTATCTCTTTGTCATTGGCGGGGCCGAAGACAAGGAAGGTAAGTGTACCATCCTGCGCCGCTTTATAACTCTCGCCGGAGCGAGTCAAGCGGTTATCGCGGTGGTAACTGCCGCTACAGAGCGTCCCGGTGAGGCGGGACACCGCTACGAAGAGCTGTTTAGCCGCTTGGGAGCAGGGAAAGTTCGCCTGCTGCATGTTGCCGACCGCGAACAGGCTAATGACAAAAGGAGCGTAGCCCTCGTAGAAAAGGCTACGGGCGTGTACTTTACCGGAGGCGATCAACTCCGCATTACGAGCCTGGTGGGCGGAACTGCGCTCGACGATGAACTAAAGAAAGTAAGTCGGCGCGGAGCGGTCATCGCGGGAACCAGCGCCGGCGCTTCTGTCATGAGCGACATTATGATCGTGGCAGGTATGGGTCAGGCGGAACCTAAACAGGACTCCCTGCGCTTAGCACCCGGTCTTGGACTCATCAGCCAAGTGGTCATTGACCAGCACTTTGCGCAGCGGGGAAGAATCGGCAGGCTCCTAGGCGCGATGGCACAGAACCCATATGTAATGGGACTAGGCATTGACGAAGACACCGCAATTGAAGTGTCGACTAGTGGGAGGTTTACAGTAGTGGGCTCAGGCTGCGTCACGGTCTTAGATGGGCGCACTTTAACGCACAGCACGGTATCTGACACCTCTGCAGACGAACCCTTAGCGCTTACGGATGTTACGCTGCACATCCTGCCCGCAGGGTACTCTTTTGACCTGATGACGAGAAAGCCTTCCTTCGGAAAGGTAAAGTTATGAAAGTTCAAGACATTAAAGTTTTCGAGGGAAGAAACATTTACGCGCACTTTCCCGTGTCCAAGATTACGGTTGACCTAGGATCCTTAACCGAGCGCGAAAGCGCGGAGTACGCAGGCTTTGCCGAGCGGCTCGAACAGCTACTGCCGGGGCTCAGAGACCACCGCTGTGCAGGTAAGCCCGGGGGGTTTGCCGCGCGCCTTAGGTCTGGCACGTACTTTGGCCATGTTCTGGAACATGTTTTCCTTGAGCTGCAGGCGAGCGTGGGCGCGGCCAAGAACTTTGGCCAGACGCGGCAGATAGGCGACGGTTCTCTGTATGCCGTGGTAGTAGAGCATGCGTGTCCGGAGGCTGTGGCGCCGCTCACTGCTCTCGCCGTTGATCTAATCGCGGCTTGCCTGGATAACCGGGAGTTTGAGCTGGCAAGCAAGCTAGAGCCTATTCGCTCGCAGATCACTGCCGGGCAGCTCGGGCCAAGCACGTCCGCGATTGCGTGTGCGGCCGCACAGCGAGGGATTTCCGTTCGCCGCCTAGGACTAGAAAGCCTGCTGCAGCTGGGAACCGGCTGTTTCGCGCGGCGCGTGCAGGCGACAGTTGGGCACGACACGTCGTGTATCGCCGTAGATATCGCCGCCGACAAAACCATGACCAAGTACATTCTAGCCAAAGCCGGTGTACCAGTGCCCTTTGGCTATGCTGTTGCCACACTGCCGGAGGCCATCGAAGCGTGGCGCACGATAGGCAAGCCGGTCGCCATCAAACCCAGTGACGGCAATCAGGGGCGCGGCGTGAGTCTTAACGTCAACTCCGAAGCAGACGTAATCGAAGCCTTTGCCTTGGCCAGACGGCACAGCAGTAAGCTAATCGTAGAGGAGTACATTGTCGGCAGGCACTACCGGGTGCTCGTCGTAGGGGGGAAGCTCGTAGCTGCCTCCGAGCGCACTCCCGCGCATGTGGTAGGCGACGGGCGCCACTCTGTCGAGGAGCTAGTCGCAATCGCTAATCAAGACCCGCGGCGAGGCGAAAAGCACGAGAAGCCCCTAACACGCATGGCCATCGACGAACTGGCTCTCGGCGTCTTGCGCAAGCAAGGGCATGCGCCGACAACCGTTCCTGCCCGCGGCGAGGCGGTGTTTTTGCGCGGGAGCGCTAATCTGAGCACCGGCGGCACCGCGACTGATGTCACTGCCCTTGTGCATCAGAGCGTCGCCGAACTGACGGAGAGAGTGGCGCGACTGATTGGGCTCGATATCGCCGGCATCGACTTAGTAATGCCGGACATCGCCTGCCCGCTCACGCAGGGCGCGATTATAGAGGTTAATGCCGCGCCGGGCATTCGCATGCACCTATATCCCTCAGAAGGACAAACGCGCGACGTAGCCGGTGCTATCGTAGACATGATTTTCCCGCCGGGGCAAAGAACAGAAGTGCCGCTCATTACCGTAACCGGCACTAACGGCAAGACCACGACCACGCGCCTGATTGCGGCCGGGCTTCGCCGCGCCTATTCCTACGTAGGGTATGCAACGTCGGCCGGCATCTACATCAACGACCGCCTGCTCGTCAGCGGGGATACGACCGGTCCGTGGAGTGCAGGCGTGTTGCTCGGCGACCCGCTCGTGCAGGCAGTAGCTTTGGAGGTAGCGCGGGGCGGGATTATTCGCGGCGGCCTCGGCTATAATCTTGCCGACGTCGCCGTGGTCACTAACGTCACGGAAGACCATCTAGGCCAAGACGGAGTGCGGGATCTCGACGAGCTCTGCCACGTCAAAGCACTCGTAGCCGAAGCCGTGCGCCCCGGTGGGAAGGTGGTTGTAAACGCCGAGAACGAATACAGCCTGCGGGCGGGCCTGCGCTCCGGGCGGGAAATGGTGCTGTTCGGCAAGGAGCGAAGCGCACTGCTCGACGAACACTTAGCGCGAGGCGGCTGTGCGGTCTTCGTCGACAGCGGCTCGTTTTGCGTGGTGCAGGCGGGGGAGCTTTTGCTCACCTTAGACGTAAACGTCGTGCCGCTCGTCTTTGGCGGCAAGGCTCGCCACAACCTAGAAAACTGCGCGGCGGCGCTTGCGGCCCTCTACAGCATAGGCGTGCCTCTAGACGCATGCAGAGAGACACTTACAGCGTTTCAGCCGGATCTAGCTCACAACCCCGGGCGGCAGAATCTCATCAAAGTTGCGCACGCCTCGGTACTGGTTGATTACGGGCATAACGTCAAGGGTCTCGAATATGTGACGGAGTTAGCGCGTGGGCTGTGTCGCGGTCGCTTGCTCGGGGTCGTCTGTGCTCCCGGCGACCGCACAGATGAGAGCATTGTCAAGCTAGGGCAAACTGCCGGCGAAAGGTTTGATTCTCTCCGCATTAAAGAAGACAAGGATTTGCGCGGGCGTAAGCCGGGCGAGGTAGCGGCACTGCTTCAGGCCGGAGCCTCGGCAGGCGGTGCTGCGGCCGATATAGCCGTCGTGCTTGACGAAAGGCAGGCCCTGCGCGAGAGCTTAGCTAGCGCCAAATCCGACGACCTGGTAGTGGTGTTCTATGAGTCGCTGCCGGCTACGCTAGACCATCTCAGCTCTCTAGCCGAGGAGTTTGGCGCGCCATTGCTCCACTAGAAATGTGAGCGCCGGTGTATTAAAATGGGGGAGAGGTGTATGTTGTGGCTGTAAGGCTCCTTTCCCCCGCCAAAATAAACTTGCGCCTGAAAGTTCTCGGAAAGAGGGCAGACGGCTACCACGAAGTAGACACAATCCTGCAGTCGATGGACCTCTGCGACGAAGTAACTATTGCACTTTCTAATGAAGACCTGCGCCTCCATGCCCCCCCGCACTTGCCGTCTGGGGAAGGGAACCTCTGCTACCAAGCTGCGCAGGCTTTTTTTGCCCGCTTAGGACGCGTTCCCGGTGCTACGCTTTGGCTCACCAAACGCATCCCCGTGCAAGCGGGGCTAGGCGGCGGGAGCAGCAATGCCGCAGCGGTCTTGCTTGGGCTAAACCAGTTACACCACAACCCCCTAAGTACGGAGGAACTGGGGCTGTTAGCAGCGCGACTAGGCTCGGATGTCCCCTTTTTTCTTGCCGGCGGCACGGCGCGTGCGCGCGGACGGGGTGAGCAGCTTGAAGCGTTGCCGGATGCCAGACAGTGGTGGCTACGGATTATAAAGCCCTACGCCGGCCTGTCTACGGCCGAGGTGTATGCGGCGTGGCGTCCCCATACAGGCACCCGCGAAGTTTGTGGGGACGACGGGTATTATAATGACCTCGAGCAGGCGGCGCAGGAGCTTTTGCCGCCGCTCGCCGATATCTATCAGGTGCTCAGATTAGACGGAGCTAAGAGAGTCCTGCTTTGCGGCAGCGGCTCGGCGGTGTGTGGGTTTTACGCGTCGCCTCCGGTCGGCGTTTTGTCGCTAGGCGACGGTTACTGTGAGTTTCTTGCGCGTACCATGACGCGCCTAGAGTACAGCCGAGCTACCGCAGTTAAGGAGTGTGAGGTCATTTGATTCCCATTAAACTCGAAAACTACAAGCCGCTGCGCGATATTGTCTTTGAGCACCTGCGCGCGGCGATTATTTCGGGGGCTCTCAAGCCGGGAGAGCGGCTGATGGAGCTGCAGCTAGCCGAAGACATGGGCGTGAGCCGTACGCCCGTGCGCGAGGCCATACGCAAGCTAGAGCTTGAGGGGCTCGTAAGCATGGTGGCGCGACGCGGCGCATACGTTTCCGACCTGAGCATTCGCGATATCGCCGAGACTTTTGAAGTGCGTGCCGCCCTCGAATCCTTAGCGGCTGGCCTTGCCGCCGAGCGCATTGTGCCGGAGGAGTTAGAGCAACTCGAACGCGTTTTGGTGGAGATTGGGACGTGTGAGCAGCAGGGGACCATCGAACGCATGGTAGAATTAGACGAGGAGTTCCACGCCTTGCTCTTTGCCGCTACCCGCAACAGCCGCCTGTCGCAGATTATTAGCAACTTGCGCGAGCAAATCGCCCGCTTTCGGCGCTCATCCCTGTCTACACCGGGCAGGATAAAGGCAGTGTTTCAAGAACATAAGAGCATTGTCGAGGCTATTTCTGACCGCAACAGCTCACTCGCGCAGGCGCTCGCTAGAGAACACATCGAGAATGCCGAGCATTCACTGATGGACTGGGTCAAAGAGCGCAAGGCGTAGACAGGAGGGCTGCTATGAATGCAATTATTCTCGCCGGTGGGTCTCATCACGACGAGTTTGCGCGTCGGCATGGAGCTAGTAACAAGGCGCTGATCCCCATTGGGAGCAAGCCTATGTTTGCGCACGTACTCGAGGCGTTGCTCGGTTCTAAGTTGATACAGACAATCGTCGCGGTAGGTCCTGTCGCCGACCTAGTGCACTACAGAGGGCCTCGCGTCACTTTAATCGAGGACAGCGGCGACATGGTGGCTAACTGCCTGACGGCAGTGCGCGCCCTGCCGGGAAGCGAGCGCGTAGTTGTCGTGACCTCAGACATACCCATGCTCACCACGCCCGTGCTCGACAGCTACTTAACGAGTATAGCCGACAGAGAAGGCGACTTCTTCTACCCCATTATCAGCAAGGAGACCAACGAACGCCAATATCCCGGCGTCAAGCGTACTTACGCGACGCTGCGCGAAGGCACTTTTACCGGGGGGAATCTGAGCGTAGTCAATGCAGCCGTCGCCGAGCGCGTCGGCAGTCGGATGCGGGAGTTTGTGGCCTTGCGCAAGAGCGTCTTGGGCCTAGGCTCGCTGATCGGGCTCCGGTTCTTGTTTAAGCTTTTGGCCGGACAGCTCTCCATTGCTGAAGTCGAAGCGCGCATGTCGGAGCTCTTAGAGTGCAAGTGCGTCGCTGTAGTCTGTCCATACCCTGAGATTGGTACAGACATTGACAAAGACAGCGACCTAGACATTGCGCGCCGCATTCTGGCGGGGGCGTAAGGTTTGTGACTAAAGAAGAGGGCTGTTCCGCCTAAAGCAGAGCAGCCCTTTTGCGACCATTATCTACGGGTAGTGGCGGAATGCGATTCTACGTCGCGCGCACCGTTTTCGCGCAGTATGGTTGAGGCCCGGTCCACTTTGTTGTCACTGCACCTAAGTACGGCTAGAATTTTGCCCTGACGGACTTCTTCCTGCAGTTGGCGTCCGCGTGTTTCGGGAATGCCCCAGTCAAGCAACCCCCCCGCCAGTCCACCGGTTGCGGCGCCTGTGAGAGCGGCGGCTATAGGGCCGGCGGCGACGATGGGGCCAAGTCCCGGGATGGCTATAGCGCCGGCACCGAGGGCTAGCCCTGCCAACCCGCCCCAAGCCGCACCCGAGGTAACGCCGTCACTGATGTTGTCTTGCCGCATCGACGTCTGGGTGTCGCGGCCCATACCGCCGCCGCGCCCGCCGCCTGTCGTCTTCCCTTGACCTCTGTCTTTGGAGATAAGGGAGATCTCCTGCTCGGTGAAGCCGCTGTCACGCAGCGCGCGCACCGCACGCTCGGCTTCACTTTCTGTGCTGAACAGACCGATTACTGTCCTCTGCATGCTAACCACTCCTCAAATTGTTTTGGGAACCGCTAGTAGTGTGTGCCAACAGCAGGGGGATATGCGCGGGATAGCACAAAATCACAAAACTTTGCGCAAAAAAGAAGGAAATCTTGCGTGGAGGTAGAATTGAGGCAATAAATGGACAGCGTGGAGAAAGGCGGTGAGACCATGAATATTACTGATGTGCGTATCCGCAAGGTCAGCAACGAAGGACGTATGAAGGCTATAGTTTCGATTACCATCGAAAACGCTTTCGTCATCCACGACGTGCGCGTTGTCGACGGCAACAACGGGCTGTTTGTAGCGATGCCAAGTCGGAAGACTCCGGCTGGGGAATTCCGCGACATAGCGCATCCTATCAACTCTACGACGCGCGAGAGAATCCAGAGCGAAGTGCTGGAGGCCTATCGCCGGGAGTTGGAGAGAGTAGTCTCGTAACTGCCAAGAGATACATAAGTTAAGAAGCCGCCATTTAGCGCAGCCTACCCTAAGGTTGCGCCTTGTCTTTTGCTTGCTCTGCAGTATAATGGAGGCGACAGTAGTTACCTTGACTCGAGGAGGGGCGCTATGGGTTATGACATTGCCGCCGTTATTTTGGCTGCCGGCGAGGGCAAGCGCATGCGAAGTCAGTTGGTTAAGACAGCGCACAAAGTGGCGGGAGTGCCTATCGTGCGCCATGTGGTCAGGGCGGCGACAGCCGCCAAAGCAGAGAGGATAGTCGTGGTTGTAGGCAAAGATGCCGATGTCGTGCGCGAGGCAGCCGGGCCCGGGTGCTCTTTTGTCGTACAGGCGGAGCGCTTAGGCACGGGTCATGCCTGCCAGCGGGCCGAGCCGGTGCTTGGGGAGTTTGCCGGCACAGTCTTAGTGTTGTGCGGCGATGCCCCGCTGATTACTCCTGCCACCCTAACGCGCCTGCTGGACACACACCACAGCCTTGGCGCCTTGGCAACAATTTTGACCGGACGACCCAAGGATACGCGCGGGCTCGGGCGCATCAAACGCGATAGCCAAGGCAGGTTTGTCGGTATTGTCGAAGAACGCGATGCTACGGAGCAGGAGCTGGCCATTCAAGAAGTAAACGCCGGCTTCTACTGCTTTTCTGCTCGCTACCTGTGGCCTGCGCTGGCCAAACTAAACAACGCCAACGCACAAGGAGAGTATCTGCTTACCGACGTTTTTGCCGAGCTCCTTAAACAGGGTCACATCGGCACCTTAGAGACGCCGCAGTGGGAAGAAACCATCGGCATTAACGACCGCATCTGGTTGGCAAAGGCAGAGGAAGCTTGGCAAGAGCGCAAACAACTCGAGTTAATGCAGCGTGGGGTGACTATTATTGCGCCGCAGACTACATATATCGCGGCGGATGTCGAGATCTTAGAGGATACCGTCATTTGGCCTCACACATTGCTTAAAGGACGCACGCGTATCGGCCGCAACTGCGAAATCGGCCCGAGCAGCATAATTAGTGACAGCACCATCGATGACGGCGCGAGCGTAGTGCACTCGGTGGTGACAGAATCCTGTATCGGGCGCGGCGCGCGCGTCGGGCCGTTTGCCCACCTGCGCCCGCAAAGCGAGCTCGGCGAAGCTGTGCGCGTCGGTAATTTTGTCGAGATAAAGAAATCTACGCTTGGCGAGGGGGCTAAGGTACCTCACCTCGCTTATGTAGGTGACGCGGAGATTGGCAAACGCGCCAACCTCGGGGCCGGAGTCATCGTTGTCAACTACGATGGGCAAAAAAAGCATGCGACGACGATAGGCGACGACGCTTTTGTGGGGTGTAACGCCAACTTGGTGGCCCCGGTTAATATTGGGGAAGAAGCCTTTGTGGCCGCGGGCTCCACGATTACGCGCGATGTTCCGGCCGGTGCTTTGGCGGTAGGCCGCGCGCGACAGGAAAACAAAGAAGGCTGGGCCAAGCGGCGCAAGACCACGGAAGTTTCACCGGGCGAAAGTTTGTGCTAGAATACAGTGCGTAGCGTAGTGAGGAGTGGGCAGATTGATCGCATATCCTGACAGACGACTTAAGATCTTCACCGGCAATGCTAACCCCGCCTTGGCCAAACAAATTGCTGAACATCTAGGGATACCCTTAGGGCAGGGGCAGGTAATGCGGTTTAGCGACGGCGAAGTGCATGTGCGGATTGAAGAGAGCGTGCGCGGCGCGGATATATTTGTCGTGCAGCCCACCTCGACCCCCGTTAACGAGCACCTAATGGAACTCCTGATTATGATTGACGCCCTGCGCCGCGCTTCGGCGCGCCGGATTACGGCGGTTATTCCCTATTACGGTTACGCCAGACAAGACCGGAAGACCAGGGCCAGAGACCCTATTACCGCCAAGCTTACAGCCAACTTATTGACCACAGCGGGAGTAGACCGCGTATTGGCCATGGACTTGCATGCCGGGCAAATCCAAGGGTTTTTTGACATTCCGGTGGATCATCTGCCGGGTGTCCCTATCTTAGCCGAGTACTTCAAAAGTAAAGGCCTGCAGGATATGGTTGTCGTATCGCCTGACCTTGGCGGCGTGACGCGCGCGCGCGATTTGGCCAACCGCCTTGGGGTAGATATCGCCATCATTGACAAGCGGCGCCCCGAGCCTAATGTCGCCGAAGTTATGAACATTATCGGGCGCATACGTGGCAAGCGCGTCATTATGATTGACGACATTATCGATACGGCCGGCACAATCACTTTAGGGGCAGAAGCGCTGCTTGCGCACGGTGCTAGCGAAGTTTATGCCTGTTGCACGCACGCCGTCTTGTCCGGGCCGGCAGTGACTCGCCTTGCGGCATCACCGGTAACGGAAGTGGTAATCACGGACACTATCCCTCTCCCCGCGGACAAGCAGATTGCCAAATTTACCGTGCTCCCCGTGGCCCCGTTGTTTGGAGACGCCATACTGCGCATCTATGAGGATTTATCGGTAAGTAAGTTGTTTGATTAAGGGCCGTGAGCCGCCAGCCGCCAGCTGTGAGCTGTGAGCTGTGAGCTGTGAACTGTGAGCGGGGCAATCATGAATCGTGAATCGTGAATCATGAACTGCAACGGCGGAGCGGCTTTCCGCTTTCCGCTGTAAGCTGTGCGCCGTATGCCATCAGCTACGGAGCACGAAGCACGAAGCACGGAGCACGCTCCCTACTCCTGGCGGCCGGCGGCCGGCGGCTGGTAGCCCCTCCACGAAACGGAGGTGCCCCCTTGAAACTAATCGTCGGTCTAGGAAACCCGGGCAGTGAGTATTCCGGCACGCGCCACAATGCCGGGTTTGCTGTGCTAGCCGCGCTCGCCGCCAAACATGGTGTGCGTGTAAGTATGAACACGCACCAGTCGCTGCTTGGGCGCGGCAAGATTTGCGGTGTCGGCGTCTACTTGCAGCAACCGCTGACCTTTATGAATCGCTCGGGGCAGGCCGTTAAGGCTGCGGTAGCGAGGCTAGACATCGACCTAAGTGACATGCTAGTGATTAGCGATGACCTTGATTTGCCGCTAGGCAGCCTGCGTATCCGCGCCCAAGGCGGCGCGGGTGGGCAGAAGGGCCTGCAAAGCATTGCCGACTGCCTTGGCACGACTGAGTTCGCGCGCTTGCGGGTTGGCATAGGCAGGCCGCCCTTAGGCGTTTCTACCGAAGACTATGTGTTGGAGCGCTTTAGCGAGGACGAGAAGGCGTTGTTCGCGCGCACCGTGGAGCGTGCCATAGAAGCGGTGGAAACATTTGTGCTGTATGGGGTAGAGACAGCGGCTAATCGACATAATAGTTGTGCAAAATAGCGCGCCTGCAAGCGCACTACGCCCTAGCGGAGAAGCTAGGGCTTATGAAGCTTGAAATGGCGGCTAATCTGGAGGGGTAGCAGTGCAGCACATCATTAATGAGTACATCGAGAGCGACAGCTGGTACGATTTCGCGCGCGCCGTAAAGGAAGGTCATCGCCATCTGTATGTGAGCGGAGCCACACAGCTCGGCAAGGCGTTGTTACTGGCGACGGCGCGAACGCAGTGGAAAGTGCCGCTCCTCATCGTGGCTCCCTTGGCCTCGCATGCGGAGCGCCTGCGCGCCGACCTCGAGCGCATGCTGCCCGGGCTTGACGTAGCTCTCTTTCCAGCCGAAGAGGCCTTGCTCTACGGCCTCACGGCGCAGAGTCCGGAGCTTTTAGGGCAGCGCCTAGCTCTCTTAGCGCGCCTTGTGAGCGGCGAGCGCCCGGCGGTAGTTATAACTACATGGGATGCGTTGCTTGTCCGCTTGGTGCCGCCTAACCTCTTTCGCGCTCATTGCTTAAACGTCTCCGTGGGGCAGACTATGCGTAGAGACGAGCTTGTGCTGCGCCTAATCAACAGCGGATATGAGCGTGTCGAACTGGTAGAGACGATGGGGCAGTGTGCGGTGCGCGGGGGCATTGTCGATGTCTTTCCTCTCAGCGGCCAAGAGCCTGTGCGGCTGGAGTTCTTTGGGGACACAGTCGACTCCATCCGAGTCTACGATTTAACGACACAGCGCTCGCAGTTAAACAAAGCTAGCGTTATTTTGCCGCCTGCCGTAGAGGTGTTTTGGCCGGAGAGCCAGACTAAAGCAGGTCTTGAGAAAATTCGAGCATCGCTTAAGACAGCTTCAGCCTCCCTTGATGTCGAGCGCGGGCGGCTGCTGAAAAAGAATATCGAGCAGGACTGCGAGCGGCTGCAAAACGGCGTCTCGTTTCCGGGGAGAATGCGGTACTGGCCTTTCTTCCTTGACGACGCAGCCACCATGTTGGATTACCTGCCGGCCGATACGGTAGTGGTGCTAGACGAGCCGACCCGGCTCATCGAAAAAGCCGAAGGTGCGGCGCGTGACCTAAAAGAGCAGTACGCGGCTATGCTAATGGGCGGGCAAATTCTTCCCGCGCAGCATAAAGCCTTTCTGCAAGATTTCGAGCTAATCCACGCCCTAGAGCGCTTCCCAACGGTGTTGTTAGCCACCTTGCCCAAGCGGCCGGCGCGTTTTCGCATAAACGCACAACTGGCCGTCTTGCAGAAGACTCCCCCGAGCTACTGGGGCCAGCTCGACCTCTTGCGCAAGGACATCCGCCGGCTCACGCAGTCGGGGTATCGGCTGTTGCTCGCGGCTAGTTCGCCACAGCGGCAAAGTGAACTGGTGCGGCAACTGCGGGAGGCCGACATCGAGGCGGTACTCTGGGCAGAGAACACATTGCCGCCGCGTGGGGTATTTGCTGTCATCAGCGCGGAGCTAGAAGAAGGGCTTGAGCTTCCTGACGCCAAGTTGTTCATTCTAGCCGAGGGAGATGTCTCGGGCAAGACACGAGCCCGCAGGCGGCGCCAGCCGAAGGCGGCGGCCGAAGGGGCGCGTCTCTTGTCGCATCGCGACCTAGTCCCCGGAGATTACGTCGTGCACGTACACCACGGCATCGGCAAATACTTAGGAATACGCAGCTTGCAGGTCGGCGGGGTAGAGAGGGATTACATTGAGATAAACTACAGCGGGGAAGACAAACTCTATGTCCCCACCGACCAAATGCACTTAATGCAGAAATACGTGGGGGCCGAGGGCAAGGAACCCAAAGTGCACTCGCTTGGCAATACCGAGTGGGCCAAAACTAAGGTAAGAGTCAAGGAATCTGTGCAGAAGATGGCTGCGGAGCTCGTTGCTCTCTATGCCGGGCGCGCCTCAGTCCCCGGGTATGCATTTGGCCCCGACAAACCTTGGCAAAAGGAAATGGAAGACAATTTCCCCTACGTCGAGACTCCGGACCAACTGCGCAGCATCGAAGAAGTCAAGCGAGATATGGAGACGCCTAAGGTCATGGAGCGACTCCTCTGCGGGGACGTCGGCTACGGCAAGACCGAGGTGGCTGTGCGCGCCGCCTTTAAGGCTATCCTAGACGGAAAACAAGTGGCGGTGCTTGTGCCTACGACCATTCTTGCGGAGCAGCATTTTCACACTTTTCGCGAGCGCTTTGCCGGTTTCCCCATTGAAGTAGCTGTACTTAGCCGCTTTAAAGGTACCAAGGACAACAAGCAGACAGCCAAACGCATTGCTGCCGGGGCGGTCGACCTAGCTATCGGCACACACCGCTTACTTGGCGCCGACGTGCGGTTTAAAGACCTAGGCCTCCTGATTATCGACGAGGAACAGCGCTTTGGTGTGCAACACAAAGAAAAAGTAAAGATGCTTAAGCACGACGTAGATGTCCTGACGCTGTCAGCTACCCCGATTCCGCGCACGCTACATATGGCCATGGTGGGGCTTAGGGATGTGAGCGTAATCGAGACCCCGCCTGAGGACCGTTATCCCGTGCAGACGTACGTGTGCGAATACCACGACAGCGCGATAAAACACGCGATTGAAAGGGAGCTTGAGCGAGGCGGGCAAGTGTATTACGTCCACAACAGAGTGCGTACGATTAAGAGTGTAGCCGCACATCTGCAAAACCTGGTGCCAAATGCCCGCATTGCCATCGGTCACGGTCAGATGGGGGAAGAGAAACTAGAGCGCATTTTCCTTGACTTCCTCGAGGGTGAGTATGACATCCTATTAAGTACGACCATCATTGAGTCCGGGCTAGACATCCCTAATGTGAACACCATAATTGTGGAGGACGCGGATAAGTTCGGCCTAGCGCAGCTCTATCAGCTACGCGGGCGCGTAGGGCGGGCTACGCGCGTAGGATACAGCTACCTTACTTATCATCCGGAGAAGAACTTAACCGAAGTGGCCGAGAAGCGACTAAGCGCGCTTAGGGAGTTTACGCAGTTAGGTGCCGGGTTTAAGATTGCCCTGCGGGACCTAGAAATCCGCGGCGCGGGCAATCTCCTAGGTCCGGAACAGCACGGCTTTATGGCCTCGGTTGGCTTTGACTTGTACTGTCAGATGCTCGAAGAAGAAATTCAGAACTTGCGCGGCATAACGCCGGTCAAACCGGTAGAAGTGGAGATTAAGCTCCCGGTAGACGCGTTCTTCCCAGGCCGGTACATCCGCGATTCGCGCCAAAAAATCGAAATGTACAAGCGTGTGGCCGCAGCAAACAGTGAAGCAGAGCTAGACGATGTGGTAGATGAGCTGATTGACCGCTATGGGGAGCCTAGCGAGCCGGTAAACAACCTACTTAACGTCGCCCGCTTAAAGCTTATCGCGGGGAAATTAGGCGTCATGAGTATAGTAGGCACCGACCAAGCGATTACGCTTAAGCTTTCACCCGCCACGCGGATTGACGCGAGCGCCATTATGCGGGCTTTCCAGGAATATAAGGAGATAGCCGTAGAGAACCACAAGGGGCATGCGCTGCTCTGGCGCGGGCACGGCGAACTGGCAGCACAAGTACAGCGGTTAACTAAGGCGCTTAGGCTGTTGGCGTGATCTGGGAAGGGTGCCCAGTGCCCAGTGCTCAGTGCCCAGTAGCAAGTGGGGCTGCTAGCATACAAGAGGCAATAGGAAACAAGCAAGAAGCAAGAGTGGATTTGGGGTTTCACGTAGAGGGAAGGGTGATAATGGTGCAAAGATACAGCAGGGCAACGATATGGATAGGCGTAGCCCTAGGGCTGCTGCTCTTGGTAGCGGCGGCGTGGTTTGCCGTCAGTCGCTTCTATGTGGCCTACGCCGACGGGTTTATCTCGCGCCGCGAGCTATCCGAAAAACAAAGCCACGTGCAATTTGCCTACAACTTGCATGCGCGAGGTACAGGCAGAGAGGATAAGGACTATGCTAAAGAGAGAGCCCAGAGCATTCTCGAACAACTTATCGTGGAGAGATTTCTCCTGCGTGAAGCTGCCGAGCGCGGCGTGGCAGTAACAGGCGAAGAAAGCGCCGCCCACGTAAACACAGTGCGGGCTTGGATTAAGGAGCAGCACTTCGGCAATGACCCCACGGCCTTTCAGGCTGCGCTGGCCGAACTCGGACTTAGTGTCGCCGACTTCGACAGGTATGTGGCGGACGCCTTAGTCCTTTATCGCTTGCGCAGTCAAATGGCGGAGGACATAACCGTCAGCGATGCCGACGCGCGCGCGTATTTCGATGTTAACCGTCAGGCCTTTGGCTTGCCGGAGATGATTCGCCTGCGACACATTCTCGTGGCCGAGAGAGCGCAGGCCGAAGAGCTACTGCGAAACATCCGGGCCGGCGGAGATTTTGCGGCGCTGGCCCGGCGCTGGTCGCGCGACGGCGTGTCCGCCGAACTTGGTGGAGACCTCAACTGGCGCCGGCGAGGAGAGTTTCCGGAAGCCTTTGAAACGGCGGCTTGGGCCTTAGCGGAGATTAACGACCTAAGCTCGGTCGTCCAAACGGCCCAAGGGTACCACATCATTAGGCTCGAGGGGAAACTGCCGCCGCGCGAGCGTGTCTTTGCCGAAGTGCAGGAGCTTGTGCGCGAACGACTCAGGGAAGAGAGAGAAGCGAACTTGTGGGAGAACCACCTAACAGAGCTTAGGCGCCGCTACCGGGTTTTCATTTTCATCCGTTAACCGACTCGCATAAAAGCAACCGACGTGCCAAATAATAGGCATGGGCTGTGCAGACAGTAAGGGAGGTTATGCTTTGAAGGCCACTGGTATCGTGCGACGCATTGATGACCTCGGTCGCGTTGTCATACCTAAGGAGATTCGTCGCACTCTGAGAATCAGAGAAGGTGACCCCTTAGAGATATACGTGGACCGCGATGGCGAGATCATTCTCAAAAAGTATTCTCCCATCGGAGAATTAGGAGATTTCGCCAAGGAGTACGCAGACTCGCTCTACGAATCCACAGGGCATATCGCAGTTATTACCGACCGCGACACAGTTATTGCAGTGGCAGGCGCGCCCAAGAAGGAGTTCTTGAACCAGCCTGTGGGCCAGTTAGCGGAGCAAGCTATGGAAGACAGGCGCGGCATCGTGGTAAACGCAGAGCCGGGGAGCACGTGTGCTAGCTGTGCTATCGCTCACCCCGAAGGAGAGTGCCGCTTAACCGCGCAAGTAATTGCCCCGATCGTTGCGGATGGGCACCCGTTAGGAGCGGTAGTACTGTGTAGCCGGGAACCTAGGATGAGCATGGGTGAAATGGAAAGCAAACTGGTAGATACCGCTGCAGGATTTCTCGCCAAGCAAATGCAGGATTAAGAGCTCTTCGCGAGAGAGTGCTGCAAGCATTGCAGGCTCTCTCTTTTGTTTGCCATGTATGCTATACTCTTCTTGCGCAAACGCCGGACCGTGCGTAACGCCACGTTTGTAACGCGGTACTCGGTGTAGGGACGTGCCTCTGGCACGTCCGCTCGAAGCGAACGCATGTCCCACGAGTGAGAGGTGCAGCATGATTTATGTGGTAGGTCTAGGGCCGGGCGACCCCGGCTCTATTAGTCGGAGTGCGTGGGAGCTCTTAACTAAACCAAATGTCACCGTCGTCTTGCGCACTAGTCGGCACGGAACGGTGGCCGCGCTGCGAGAGGCAGGGGTTAATTTCTCGACCTGTGATGCCCTCTATACGCGTGAGAGCGACTTTGCAGCAGTTTACCGACGTATAGCTGACACGGTGTTAGCCTTGCCCGGTGAGGTAGTATACGCGGTGCCGGGAAGTCCCTTGGTGGCGGAGGCTACCGTGCCGCTTATTAGGCGGGGAGCAGAAGCGTGCGCTAGAAGCATCCGCATCCTACCGGCCATAAGTAGCCTGGAGGCGGTATGCGGCGAACTTGAGCTTGACCCCACCCGCGGCCTCGTCGCGCTCGACGCCCTAGAGGACAGCCTCTCGCTTAACCCACAGTGGGGGACATTGATTACCCAAGTCTTCGACAGGTTTACGGCGAGTGAGCTTAAACTCAAGTTGCTTCTGGTCTATCCGCCCGAGCACTGCGTGTCCGTCGTGCGTGCAGCAGGGCAAGCTGCTGCGGTGAGAGTTGATGTCGCCTTGGCCGAGCTTGACCACCGGGAGTTCACACATGAGGATACCGTCTACATACCACCCTGCCAGGACGCCCACCACCTTGGCTCCGCCATGGAGGCGTTTGCGCGTCTGATGGATATACTGCAGGGAGAGCAGGGCTGTCCCTGGGATCGCGAACAAACCCACCTTAGTTTGCGGCCCTATCTCATTGAAGAGGCCTATGAGGTGCTTGAGGCGATTGACAACGACGACTCCGAGGCCTTAGCCGAGGAACTTGGAGACCTGCTGTTACAAGTAGTCTTTCACGCGCACATTGCTCACCGTGAGAACCGTTTCGACCTAGTGGACTGCATTGAAGCAATTTCCCGCAAATTGATTCGGCGTCATCCGCATGTGTTTGACGGCCTGCAGGTAAGCGGCGCCGATGAAGTGCTGGCAAACTGGCAGCTCATTAAACAGGGTGAAAGGGAGGCCAGAGCGCAGGAGGGTTTGCTGGCTGGCATTCCTAAAGGGCTTCCGGCACTAGCAGAGGCCTACAAGCTGCAGCACAAGGCCAAGCAGGTGGGCTTTGACTGGCCAAACATTGACGGAGCCTGGAGTAAACTTTGGGAAGAACTACGAGAACTCGAAGGCGCAATCGATAGCCACAAGCAGGCTGAGATTGCAGGCGAGGCGGGCGACGCGCTGTTTTCGCTAGTCAACGTCTGCCGTTTCCTTAAAGTTGAACCGGAGACGGCTCTGCGGGAAGCTTCGCGCCGCTTTAAGCATAGATTCGACGAGGTAGCGCGTTTAGCTCGGGAGCAAGGCCTTAACCCTGCGGCATGTGGATTAGAAGCACTGGATAAGCTATGGGATGAGGTCAAACGCAGAGGATTCTAGAAAAATCCTTCGGAGAAGCAGGAGAAGCGTGGTAGGCTGCAGAAGTAGCCATAACCCGAATATTTCTTAAGGGAGGAAATTGGCATGAATAAGTCTCAACTCATCGACGTAGTTAAACAGCGCACGGATTTTACCAAGAAGGATATCGAGGTAGTGGTAAATGCGGTCTTTGACAGCATGAGCGAGGCCCTAGTGGCAGGAGAAAAAGTTGCCATCGCCGAGTTTGGCACTTTCTCAGTAAAGCACCGCAGCGAGCGCGAAGGGCGCAACCCGAAGACACAAGAGAAGTTGATTGTACCGGCAAGCAAAGTGCCAAGTTTCAGGCCATTTAAGACGCTTAAAGAAGCAGTAGACAAATAAAGCAAATGTGCAGGTTCGTACGCGAACCTGCACTGCATTTGGGGAGTTTGGAAGCAGATGAGGCTAGATAAGTACCTAAAGGTTTCGCGCCTAATCAAGCGCCGCACGTTAGCGAAGGACGTCAGCGAGGCAGGTCGCATTGAGGTAAACGGTAGAGTTGCCAAACCTGCGCACGACGTGAAAGTAGGGGACGTCATCACGCTGCATTTCGGCAGCCGCATCATCAAGGCGCGCGTCCTGCAAATTGAGGACTCCGCACGTAAAGCCGACGCCTCCCTGATGTACGAGATAATAGAGGAAGTGAAGGTGCTCTAGACGAGTTGTAGCGTGCCTCCTTGCGGATACTAGGAGTGAAAGCAAGGAGGGAACTTTTTTGCTGCACACTAAGAAACCGTTGTTGGGGTTGCTCGCTCTGGCAGTGATAACGTCGCTAGCTTTAACTGCCTGTCCTATGCTGCGCCGTCAAGAAGGGGTAAGAATTCCCGAGGCCATTCGTGCCGCCGACAGGCAGGAACCTACTATTCGCGTGTATATGCATGAAACAGGACAGATCGTAAGCATGCCTTTTGAGGAGTACTTGCTGGGTGTCGTCGCCGCCGAGATGGTACCGACTTGGCACATAGAAGCTCTAGCCGCACAGGCCATTGTGGCGAGGACGTTTACCTTGGACAAAATTGCGCGCCAGGGTGGGGTGCCAAATCGCAACGCCCATGCCTCGACCAACATCGAGGAGTTTCAGGCCTATAACGCCGAGCGCATTAACGACAACGTACGGCAGGCCGTGCAAAAGACTCGCGGCAGAGTGCTCAGCTATCGCGGCGAGTTTGTGCGTACCTGGTTTCACGCCTATTGCGACGGGCACACCAGCACCGCCGCCGACGGGCTAGCTTTTCGCGAGTTCCCCACACCTTTTATTACCCCTGTCACTGACATATGTCCGCAGTATACACCCGCAGAAGAGCGAACCTTTAGCGTGACCTTTACGCGCGCGGAGGTAGTGCAGGCGCTTAGGCAAATCGGGCAGACCCCAGGGGACTTCACGGAAATTAAAGTCTTGAAGAAAGACCGCGCCGGCCGCGCCGTAACGGTGCGTATCGGACGGGCTCAGGTTTCGGCACCTGCATTTCGCATCGCCATTGGCAGCACCAGGCTTAGGTCGACCAAATGGCAGGAAGTAAGCGTAGCGGGTGACCGCATTACTTTTCGCGGCAGTGGCTATGGGCACGGCGTTGGCCTTTGCCAGTGGGGCACGAAGGCGAGAGCCGAGCGCGGTGATGCCTACGCAGAAATCGTCAAGCACTACTTCCCTAAGGCTGAGCTCGCGCAAATTTGGGATTAGCCAGACATGTCTCCTCCTTTGCCTGAATATACATGAGAGGGTAAGGAAGCAAGGAGGGGGAACCATGGCCGAAGAAACCTATAATCACCGGGTATTGCTTACTAACCGCGAGCAAGCGGTAGTAGAGGGCGTGGTGCATGTCGAGAAGTTTGACGAGGACGAGATTGTAGTTGAGACCGACCTTGGCATGATGGCCATTCGCGGCGAGGATTTAAACATCAAGGAAATCAGCGTCGATCAGGGGCGCATGGTCGTAGACGGCGCGGTAAGGAGCATCGACTATCTCGACGACCGCCTGAGAACCGGCAAGGGCAAAGGGCGGGGGTGGCTTGAACGGATTTTCTCGTAGAGGAACAAGTCGCTCGTCTCGCGGAAATTCTTACGCTCGGCGTCGTACTCGGGGTGGCCATTGACCTGTATAGGGTCGTCTCTGTCATATTTAACCCCGGGAAGTACTTGGCGGCGCTACTCGACCTCATTTTTTGGGGAGTATGTGCCCTACTTGCTTTTCAGTATCTCTTGGCAAGTTCCGCCGGTGTTCGGGCTTATATGGGCTTGGCGCTAGCCGTCGGCGTAGGCGCAGAGCAGCTGGCCATCGGGCATTATGTCAGGCGCCTAGGCTTGGCCGCCCTGGGCTTATCAGCCAAACTGCTGCGCGTGGTTGTCACGGCTCTTGCCGCCATCGCGGACGTGTTGGGAGGGGTAATGGCATGGCCTCTCTTGCGCGTGGTTCGTTTTTTACGTGTCCTGTTAGGCATGGCGCAGAAAGCAAAAATATTCTCGCGCATAGCAGGAAAAGCCCGCGAACTAGAGAAGTAATACACTTACCTAGTTGCGGAGGATGGCTATGTCAAGCACACATGCCCTGCCGAAAATCGTGTCGTTCCCCGTTAGGCAACCGTTAAAAGCTAAGCGCAAGCAGCGCAGGCGGGTGCCTTGGGTTTTGTGTTGCTTGTGTGCCATCGTGGCCTACTTTATGGTCGTGTATGTTAACCAAGAAATAGAAATGCTTCAGCTTCGCCGCGCCGAAGCCGAGTTGCGCGCCCAAGTGGCAGCGTTGCAGCAGGAGTCTGCTCGTCTACAGCGCGAAATTGCACGCCAGAGTACCGACGCCTACATTGAGCGCGAAGCGCGCGAGCGCCTCGGCCTACTCTTGCCACAGGACAAGATTTTCTCACCCATTTTCGTAACCCCCCGCGGCCCCAGTGAGTGAAGCAAAAGGGACGGAGCTTTTTGCTTCACTAGCACTTTGCACTTGGCACTTCGCACTTAGGGGAAACGGGAGGGGTGCCCGGTGCCCCTTCCTTGTTCACGATTCCTGATTCATGATTCATGATTGCTTACGGCGTACGGCGTACAGCGGAGGGCGGAAAGCGGAGAGCCACTCCCGTCATTGCAGTTCATGATTCACGATTCCTGATTCGTGATTGCCCCAGTCCACCGCTCACGGCCGACGGCCTCTACATGCATTGACATTTGCACGCCTTGTTCCGTATAATACTGAAGGTACACAATCAATTCTAGGAGGAATAAGTTTTTCATGGCATTGGGAGTAGGCACCATTTTGAGTGGTATTGTCACCGGCATTACTAGTTTTGGTGCTTTTGTCGAGCTGGAGACAGGCGAAACTGGTCTCGTGCATATCTCAGAAGTAGCTGACGCATATGTTAAGGACATCAATGAGCACCTTAAGCTGCGCGAGAAGATTGTCGTCAAAGTCATCAACATTGACAGCAAAGGCAAAATTGGCCTCTCCATTCGCCAGGCAAAACGTCGTCCTTCTATTTCTTTTGAAGAGCGCATGAATCGCTTTCTTAAGGACAGCGAAGAACGCCAGACCGATTTGCGCAAGCATACTGACGCTAAACGCGGTGGGCGCGGCACTTCATTTAGAAAATCAGGCCAATAACGAAAGTTACCGTTGCTTTGGCGCGCATTTTGTACTAAAATAGCTCTTGTCGCTAGGCGGCGTAGCTCAGTTGGCCAGAGCATGCGGTTCATACCCGCCAGGTCACTGGTTCGAATCCAGTCGCCGCCACCATTCCCGCGCCAATAGCTCAGTTGGTAGAGCAACTGACTCTTAATCAGTGGGTCCGGGGTTCGAGTCCCTGTTGGCGCACCATGTAAAATCAAGGCTCTCTGGGGTTTCGCCCGGAGAGCCTTTTGGCGTTTGTGACCGGCAGTTCCGACTATTGACTATTATTGGCATTGCCGCTATAATCAACTTTGTAATTTTGCCGCACACTATATGTGCGTGCGGAAAGTTGGTGAATGACATGGTCCATAAAGAGCAACTAGAAATTCTCGCACTGCAGTCCGGCGGAGTCTTTCGAACCTCGGATCTGGCTGCGCTTGGATATACCACTTATGGAATCCGCAAGCTGCTTGCCGAACGCATTATCGAACGCATAAAGCCTAGCTACTACCGACTGTACGAGTCGGCAACCGAAGTGTCAGAAGCGATGCAAATAGCGCAACTGTTTCCCGACGGTGTTCTATGTATGCACACGGCGCTCTTCTATTACCGATACTCCGATCGGACTCCTTTGGTGTGGGAACTCGCATTCGACAGAGATACCTCTAAATCACGATTCAAGCTTGATTACCCTTTTGTGCATCCTTATTACATGAAGTCGGAGTATCTCAACTTTGGTGTAACGACGGCGGAATACGAAGGTTGCACACTAAAGATTTTCGACAGGGATAGGCTTATCTGCGAGTGCGTCTATTACGAACACAAGATGGATCGAGAATCGTATAACAAGGCTGTCCAAGGGTATGTCGCAGATGTAAGGAAGAATGTGCCTCGTCTCCTGGAGCACGCCACAAAACGCAGGGTCCTGAAAAAAGTAAAGAATCGGATAGGGGTATGGCTCTGATGGATGTAGGTGCATCGGTTATCGAGAGGCTGAAGCATAAATCCAAAGAAACCAGGAAACCGCTGCAGCTGTATCTACAGCTATTCTGTCAGGAGGAGTTCCTGCGTCGGCTGGCAGCATCGAGATTTAGAGACAATCTTGTGTTAAAGGGCGGATTGTTTATCTTTTGTCCCGCCTGCTGTCATGACATATTCTCTGGAAAGCACTGTTGCCGAGAAGTTTGATGCTTTACTACAGCGGCTAGAACTGACTAGCCGAATGAAGGATATGCACGACATTTATTATCTGGCGAACATTTGCGACTTTGATGGCCGTGCCCTTCAGCAAGCGATTTTCGAAACGCTGCAGAATCGCGCAACATCCTATGAAAGTGATAGTTTCACACGGGTGATTGCATTGGCGCAAAACAAAGACATTCAGCTGCGATGGCGGCAATATCTGCGCCGAATGAAATTGGAGGAACCTTTGCTAGAAGATGTCATGGCTATCATCGACAAGTTCCTGCGTCCCGTATGGCAGGCAGTAGTTGAGGAGACCGAAGTGCTAGGATGTTGGCGTTGCAGGGAAAAGATGTGGGGCTCTGTTACCGAGCAGGTATAGTGCCAGGGTAAACCTGTCGGCAAGGTGGGGTACGACGGCGCACACTGCCCACACTACGGCCAATCCCAACCCCGCTGCCGCGGCTGCCATAACTAACCCCTCGCCTGCAAGCACAGCCATCATTAACGCCTTGCTGTGGCCGATGGCTCGCATAACGCCAAGCTCGTAGGATCGCTCACGTAGCGCGAGATAAAAGAGCGCGAATATCATCAGGTTAACGGCAGACAGGCCAAGGCTACTGACAACAACCGCCATAGCCAACGCTATCATGCCTAAGAGGTGTTTCTTGAAGTTGTTCCTAAAGGAGACGACTCCTAGCCACAACATGGGATCATGCCCCTTTCGATATGTCTTCTAGCCCTTGGTCTGTAAGTCGGTTTGCCAGCAGACTACTATAAAGGATTAGAGCCAGTATCGTAAAGCCAGCAGATAGTCCGTAGTTTATCCGGCCGTCAACCTCTAGGATAGCCGTGGCGATAGGGAGGGAGGCCAGTGATACAAGCTTCTTGGTGGAGCCCAGGGAGCCAAAAAACCGCCGTGCCTCAGCCGCCGGGACTGACGCGTACAGCATATCGGTGTGGTGTGGATCCCAGAGCGTCGCGCCGATACTGCTGACGACGTAGGCCAAAACCATGATGGTGGGTGTTGTCTGCGTAATTAGAGCGATAGAGGTAACGCCCATTAGCAGCAGCCCAAGCACCACATCTCGGGCCCGATTTGCCTGCGACACGAAGCGAGCTGCGACCATAACACCTATCGAAGCGCCAATCTCTACTAGTGCCACTAAGAGAAACGTCCCGCGCAGGGTATTAACTACAAACAGCGTCCAGACAACCAACGGCACCAGGCAACCGGCCAAGTAAATAAGCAAATCAATCACGACGATAGGCTTCGTCACCAGCGACCACTGCCCGCGCATGTTCAGAGTCGTCATGCCGACATTCCCCGTCTTGGTGGGTAGCCACCAAAGAGGCAAAAGTGTCGCCGCAACTGAGAGAAGCCCCACTCCAAACGCCCAAGGGTGCCCTGTGGCAAAGCAGAGGTAGGCGACCCCAACTCACTCTCCTCCAGTCATGCCAATTATAAGGGAAGTCTATTAGTATCACAAGGACATTATACTAGCATGTGGCAATCAGACCTCCCTCCGCACCAACTTCCCATCCGTTATCTCATACACCATATCTGCGACGTTCTCTATAAGTCGCTTGTCATGGGAAACAAAGAGAATGGTGCCGGAGTAGCGCTTCATCATTGTCTCTAGCGCCTCCATACTGGGCAGGTCCAAAAAGTTGCTCGGCTCATCCATTAAGAGAATGTTGTACTTCCCAAGCAGCATCTTAGCTAGGTGCAGCTTAATAATTTCACCCCCACTCAATACTGCTAGGGGTTTATGGATGTCTTGCTGAGAGAATCCCATAGCCGCCAGCACGGAACGTATTTCTGAATGCTGGTATTCGCAGTCCTCTTGCATAAACTCCATGACGACCTGCTCTTGGTTCACTTTGTACCCCTGCTGCTCAAAGTAACCGATTTGCGCTTTGGGCGATACTGAGATGCCCGCCTCACGGTTTAGAATCATTCTGAATAGCACTGTTTTTCCCACCCCATTGTCGCCTATAAAGGCCACCTTTGCGCCGAGGGGGATCTGAAACGTTACATCTTTGAAGAGCAATCTTTCGCCAAGTTGCTTGTTTAAGTCAGATGCAATTATAGGGTAGGGGTTGTGCAATTCCAAGGCCTTGCTCTGCCGGAAGCGAACGGTCTTTAGTGCTTCGGGCGCCCGTATATTCCCAAGACTCGCTATGCGATGTTCAATGTTTTTGGCCGCATTATGGAGAGTCTTTTGCTTGCTGCCCGCACTTTTCTCATGCCCCATGCGTCCGGCGCTTTCAGTGCTCTTTGCCTTCTGCTCAATCTTTCGGGCTTGCTTCTGTTTCTCTTCAGCTGCACGAGTTAGCCTGTCCCGTTCTGTCGTTAGTAGCTCATACTGCATGGACTTGCGCTGCCGCTCTTCTTCTTTCTGTTGCAGGTAGTCAGAATATCCACCCCAGTACTCGGTGATTCTCCCGTCCTTTAGCTCCCAAATCTTGTCCACTACCTGATCCAAGAAATAGCGATCATGGCTGATGACGACAAGGGCACCCGAGAAGCGCTTAAGCTGCCCTATGAGGAATTCAATGCCTGACCTGTCGAGATGACACGTGGGTTCATCCGCCAGAATCCCATGTACCTGTTCGGATAGCGCCTGTGCGATCTTCTGACGAGTTTCCTCACCTCCGCTCAGTCCATCATGCTGCAGCTCCAAAACGCCTAGCCGACTCATTAGTGCACTTGTGTCTACATCGCTCAGGCATGCGTCTTCTAGCTGCGGAATATAGGCGAACCTGCCGAGGCGGTTAATCCTGCAGCCAGAGGGGGTAATGCTTCCAAGCAACACCTTTAGAAGCGTGCTCTTGCCGGCACCATTGCCGCCTACCAGTCCAATCCGGTCAAAGGCATGAATCTCAAGCTCATCTATGGTCAGTACGTCACGCCCGTGGTATTCCACATAAATGTCACTAGCCTTTATCAAAAGTTCCATATGAACCTCCTGCAATCTTCATGGCTCTTAGAACAGCGCAAAAAAAGCAGACCAGGGCTCACGCACGAAGCGGGCCTTGATCTGCTCTACGATAAGCATGCAACACTAGGGCTTAGCCTAAAGCGGCCGACCAAGTGTATCCATGACTATGCGCAAAATAAGCACAACAAAAAGCCCACTGCTGTGGATTAGGCCTTGTCGTTGTGTGCTTATCTAGCGCGTCTACCACTCATGGATTACAGCAGGCCTCCTTCATAGACTTAAAGTCATTCTCGCATGCCTTTGATTTCCTGTCAATCGCCTGGAAAATTACACTCGGCAGGCTAGAATGCCACCGTCAGCATAAACTTCATCTTCTCTGCGGCAAGCACCGCGTGCGGCACTTCTGCGGGCATGACAATGGCTTCGCCTGCCGATAGCCTATGCTTTTCGTCGGCAATTGTCACTTCTACAACGCCGTCGAGTACCAGCACCAAAGCGTCGCCACCGGACGCATGCGTGCTAATTTCCTCGCCCTTGTCAAACGCAAAGAGCGTGATGCTTAGGTTTTGGTTCTGGATAAGCGTTTTGCTGATGATTTGCCCATCCTGGTAACTCACTAGGTCTTTCATGCTAAGCACTTTAGAGGTCTCAATGTTCTTGAGAATCTTCCTCGGCATAAGGCACCTCCACTAATCTCTTACATGCAGTGTATCAATGATGGGGAGACAAATGCAAGTGGCCGATGAATCATCGTTCTCGTCTTCACAAAGTGCTCAGCGCCGGAGTGCGATTCCCTGACGGCGCACCACTCCTGTGTACTTGGTCGTGGCATAACGTACAGAGTGTGACCAAGTTCTCCTCGGTATTTTCTCCGCCGCTCGCATGGGGGCTGTTGTGGTGCAGTTCTAGGTGTCTCGGGTCTGACCTGTCCCAGAGGTCTTTATTCCAACCACACGCAGTACACTGGTAGTTGTCTCTCCTCAACACTCTGCCCCTGACAAAATCCGAGATAACTCGGTCATGTTCAGGGCTTTGCCTCAGGGACTCTAGAAGGTAGGTACCTATAGGCAGGTCGGGGCGTCCCGTGTGCTTTGTTATGACCGACCAACCGAACTCCGTTCTCAGTTCTCGAATACGCCTCGCCCACTCCGTTTTATCACCGGAGACGTATCGGAGTTCTTCGCCGGAAACAGGCATTCCTACGTTATGCTGCAAGTACCGCAACAGCTTGTTCCTGACAGGGCCTGTACTTTTACGAATTTCATTGGCGACGTGCCATCTGAATGCCGCCTCAGTGTCCTGGACTTGCGACATTAAAACATACTGATTTGGCCTGACATCCTTAACAATCAGGTCTCTAATGATAAACTCATTCTCCGAAAGCATTTCCTTTAAAGTCAATCCGCTGACTATCAACCAGCCAAACTGGACTCTTAGCTCCCGCACGCGTCGTGCATATTCCTGTATGCCAGAAATGATTAGCAGCTCATCGCCGTCAATAACGGTGAGCGGATACTTTCTAAAATAGGAGAGAATCCTATGTCGGGCACTATTCTGCTCGGGGTCGGACTCCGAAATAGACAGTGAACTGCCGAGCTCCCGCAACTTAACCAAAACGTGGACAAGGCAAAGCACTTTGGGCCTCAACTCGTCCCCACGCAACTCATCTTCATAGTTGCTCATCAACTGCTGCAGTTCTCGTCGCAAACCCTCCGAACATACCCTCTTCAAGCGGCCACGCTCCCTTACGCTGGGATTCAGTTAAGCGTGCTCCTGTGTGAGAAGCACATATACTATGTCGGCGATTCTAGCTGCCAACAAGGGTGGGACGGCGTTACCAATCTGCTTTGCAATCTCTGTCTTTGTGCCGGAAAAACGAAAGGAGTCGGGGAAGCTCTGAAGACGGGCAGCTTCCCGGTGTGTAATTGGCCGATGCTGCACGGGGTGGAGATAGCGCCCTTTCTCCGGCTTAAAGAACTCAGTGCGAATGGTGAATGCGGGTCTGTCCCACCACAGCCTGCCAAAGAGGTCTGTCCCACCAGATTCCTTTCTTATCCAGCAGTCGGGGGTAAGCTCAGGGGCTACTCGCAGCAAATCGAAGCGATTCATCCCCTCCTCCGGAATCGCCATATATCTCTGGATGCTAATTTGTGTTGGAGTCCGCCCAAAATGCAGGTCTAGGGGTGGTTCATCCCCTCTAAGGTCAGTCCCCTGGGGATCCGGCAAATCGCCTATGGCATGTCTGACGTTCCGCCAAGGTTGGGCCGTTGGCAAGTATGCATCCGGCCACAAGAACGCCAGCTCGCTCTGTAATCGCTTGGCAGGGTTAAAATGGGTCTTCCTAGGAGGGAAAAGGCCAGATGGGTCTAACTTGGCTCCAATTATGACCGCTCGTACACGCGTTTGCGGCACCCCATAATCCGCAGCGCATAGCTTGTCCGACACGACGCTAAAGCCTAACTGCCCTGCAGCCTCCACAATGCGGCTATATTCGTCGGACTGCAGTAGCTGCGGCACATTCTCAATAACAAAAACCTTTGCGCCGCACCTCTTGACCACCTCAAGAAATGGCCTCCACAGCTCATTGCGGGGATCGCCATGCCGGTTTTTATTCAATAGGCTGAACCCTTGGCAAGGCGGCCCACCAATAACGACATCTGCTTGAGGTATTTCATGTCGGTTGTCGGCCAGAATGTCATTGATGTCCCCCAAGACGCAGTGTTCGCCGAAGTTTCGGTTGTAGGTCGCCACACAATGCTTATTAAAGTCATTTGCCCATACCGGTCTAAAGGCATGGCCAAGACCTGCCGTGAAGCCGAGCGTCATTCCTCCCGCCCCGCAAAACAAGTCAATTAAGGCGAACTGATGGCGCTTAGACGAGAGCGTGCCAGAGGCACGCTCTTGGTACACAAGTTCATCTTCCCTAACTAAACTGATTGCACCCGTCGCCACAGGCATCCCTCCTCACCACCAAAGCATCGCTGAGCTCATTTTATCAAACATTTGTTCTCCACTCAAGGGTTCTGAGGGAACTCGGTGCGTGGTCATGATAAGCCCTTCACAAAGTACTTAACACGGTGTAAAATATAGTTGCCTGAAGCAAAGGGGCGACCTGATGCTGTGGGCAAAACTAAAGGCCTAAGTCCAAGGAGCAGTCTGAGGGCAGGGGAAAACCAATGCGTGGTTGACGCCTGCTTTCGCGAGCAGGTTTTTTGCTTTATGCAGAGGAGGAATAGTACATGAACGCATCGGAGAATCGCATTGCCGTGATTGGCATAGTGGTGTTGCGCCGCAGCGACGCGGCAAAGCGCGTCAACGCAGTGTTAAGCGAGCACGGCGAGGTTATTGTCGGCCGCATGGGCGTGCCATATCGCGAGAGGGAGCTATCGGTAATCGCGCTGATTGTCGACGCTACGACAGACGAAATCGGGGCACTGACGGGGAAGCTTGGCAACATAGAAGGCGTAAAAGTAAAAGCCGCCATGACTCTGTAACCGGGGAAGGGGAGACAACCATGCAGACAACCGTGCATATAGGCATAAATGAGCAGCCCTACCCAGATAAAGGTCGCGTCGCGGATATCCTAGCCAAAGCCGAGGCCTGCGCAGGGCTTTCTGCTGAGGAAGCGGCAGAATTGCTAGCTCTTCCCGCGTCTTTTGACGACAGCCTCTTTGCCAGCGCTAAGCGCGTCAAGCAAAGGCTATACGGCGCGCGCGTGGTGCTGTTTGCGCCGCTTTACATCTCTAACCTGTGTACTAACGGCTGTTTGTACTGCTCGTTTAGACAAGAGAACACGCAGTTGACGCGCAAGAAACTCAGCCAAGCAGAAATCGCCGAGCAAACAGAGTTCCTCATCAACATGGGGCATAAACGCTTACTGCTTGAGGCGGGAGAAGACCCAGCCGGCGCACCCCTCGCCTACGTGCTAGAGTCCATTCACACCATCTACCGCGCTGGCTGTCCGGGGCGCGAGATTAGGCGTGTTAACGTCAACATTGCCGCCACCACCGTGGAGGATTATCGTGAGCTTAAGGCGGCCGGCATCGGCACATACCAGCTCTTTCAGGAAACGTATCACCTGCCCACGTATGAGCGTATGCACCCACGCGGCCCAAAGGCCGACTATCATTATCACCTTACGGCTATGGACAGGGCAATACAGGGCGGCATCGAGGACTATGGCCTAGGCGTGTTGTTTGGCCTCTACGACTATCGGCAAGAGGTACAAAGCTTAATCGCGCATGCCGGCGAACTTAAGTCAAAATACGGCCTAGGCCCGCACACCGTCTCCGTGCCGCGCCTACGCCCGGCCAAAAACACGCATCTGCCGGATACCTACCTATTGAACGACCAGCAGTTTGCGCGCGTTGTCGCCGTGTTGCGCCTCGCACTGCCGTACACAGGCATTATTCTCTCCACGCGCGAAGCTCCCTTGATGCGTGACTTCCTGCTAGACGTAGGCGTGTCGCAGATGAGCGCGGCATCATCTACCGCACCGGGCGGGTACGGCAGAGAGACCGACAGCCGTCAGTTTGAAGGGGTAGACCACCGCTCGCTTGACGAAGTAGTGGAGGGCATTATCAGGCGGGGATACGTGCCTAGCTTTTGTACCGGGTGTTACCGCAAAGAGCGCCGCGGTGCAACGTTTATGCATCTGGTGGAGCACGGGCAGATCAAGGACATGTGCCAGACCAATGCGCTCCTGACGCTGGCCGAATTTGTCCTGCAGTTTGCCTCCCCGTCGACGCGGGAAGCTGCCGAGGCACAATGGGAACGCTGGCTAAGTGACATTCCCGTCGGCGCTATGCGTCATGCCGCGCGCGAGAAGCTCAAACAGGCGCTAGCCGGGGAGAGTGATGTCTATGTCTAGTACACTAATCGAGCGTGCCGAGAATGCGGGCGGGGAACTTAGCGTTGCCGAAATCGCGGAGCTACTTGCTCTTGCCGCCGACAGTGAACTGGAGCTGCTCTGGCAAGCCGCAGACACGGTGCGTCGCCGGGAAGTTGGCGAGGAGATTTGGCTGCGCGGGTTGCTTGAGTTCTCGAACGTATGCCGCTGCAACTGCCTTTACTGCGGATTGCGCCGCGACAATAAGGAGCTGCCACGCTATCGCTTGACCGAGGAGCAAATCCTCGCAGCGGTTGCAAGGTTAGGGCGCCTCGGTATCGGCACGGTGGTCTTGCAGTCGGGTGAGGACCCTTTCTTTACTGAGGAGCGGCTAGTCCGGCTGCTGCAAGCCATAAAGAAGGAGTCTAAAGAGCACTCCTTCGATATGGCTATTACGTTAAGCATCGGCTATCGGCCTAAGTCTGAGCTTAGCGCCTTCAAGCAGGCGGGAGCAGACCGCTTTCTTATTCGCCATGAAACGGCTAATGAGACGCTCTACGGAGCGTTCCATCCGGAGTCCGCGCTTGCCGACCGCGTGCGGCAGTTAAACGACTTGCGCGAGCTTGGCTACGAAGTAGGCTCCGGCTGTCTCGTCGGTCTGCCCGGGCAGACTGTCGCAGACCTCGCGGCCGACATTGCCCTCGCGCGGGAACTTGACGTAGATATGTTTGGCGTAGGCCCGTTTGTTCCCCATCCTGCCACGCCTTTGGCCGCTGCCCTCCCCGGAAGTACCCTAATGACCTACAAAATGATTGCTGTAGCGCGCCTGGTGCTGCGCGACGTGCATATCCCGGTGACGACGGCGCTGTCTACCCTAGAAGAAGACGGCAGAGAAAAGGGGTGGATGCGCGGTGCGAACATCGTCATGCCTAACGCTACGCCCGCACCTTACCGGGCGCAATACGAGCTGTACAAGAACAAGCGCTGCATCGACGACACGCTCGAACACTGCCGCGGTTGCCTAGGCCGGCGCATCGGGAGCGTCGGGAGAGTTATCGGTCAAGGGCGGGGCACTGCGTTACGGCTCCTGCGGAAGGGGGCGCAAGCATGAACAAGGCGCCGCAGGCGGTAAGGCCGCATGTTGTCCTTGTGGGTCGCTGCAACGTAGGCAAATCTACACTAATTAACGCGCTGTGCGAGCAGAGCGTGGCACTCGTATCGGCACACCCCGGCACTACCACCGACCCGGTGAGTAAATCCATGGAGTTGTTGCCCTACGGGCCGGTCGTGCTTGTAGACACGGCGGGGCTAGACGACGAGACAGCTCTCGGCAGAGAGCGGGTTAAACTCACGGAACGTGCGCTACGCAAAGCAGACTTAGTATTGTTAGTGGTAGAAACGCACGCGCTCTATCCTCTCGAACAAGAAATGCTGGCGCGCCTAAATAAACGCGGCACGCATGTCTTAGTGGTCGTAAACTGTCACACCGAACCAAGCAGCGAGACTCTAATCGGGAGCACCGCGCCTGTAATGGCGGTCAATGCCCTAAGCGGGCAAGGTGTGCGTGCGCTCAGGGAACGCATTGCGGCAGCACTCAAGAGCGCAGTCGCGGAAGTGCCGTTAGTGCGCGATTTGCTGACCGGCCAAGGTGCGGTAGTACTTGTCACCCCAATAGATAAAGCCGCGCCTCAGGGCAGGCTGATTCTCCCGCAGGTGCAAGTTTTGCGCGACATCCTAGACGGCGGCCAAATAGCGCTGGTCTGCCGCGAAACAGAACTAGCCGCAGCGCTAGCTCGCTTAAGTGAACCGCCGGAGCTGGTTATTACCGACAGCCAGGTCTTTTCTCTGGTGGCGCAAATCTTGCCTGGCGATGTCCCCCTAACCTCTTTTTCTCTCCTGATGGCCCGTTACAAAGGAGATTTGCCAGTCTTGGTGCAAGGAGTTCGCGCCATCGACGGCTTGCAGCCACAGGACCGCGTGTTAATTGTGGAGGGGTGTACTCACCATAGTCAGGAGGACGATATCGGCCGCGTTAAAGTCCCGCGGCTGCTTGAGCGCAAGGCCGGCGGCGAACTGCGCTTTACGTGGGCTATGGGCCCGAACTTTACCGCTGACATTGCCGCGTATCGGCTAGTCGTCCACTGCGGCGCCTGTATGCTAAACCGCCGCGAGATGCTGTCTCGGCTAGAGGTAGCAAGAGAAGCGGGGGTTCCCATCGTAAACTACGGGGTGTTACTGGCACATTTTAGCGGCATCCTGCAGCGCAGTTTGGCTCCGCTTATGTCAAAAAAGCCATCCGACACATTTTTCTCTCCCACCTCCCACACCTACAACTTCTAGTAGGGGTACTTTGCGGACACTACCAGATGCATGCCAAATTTGTCGTCATTTTTGTCTAAAACTAGGCCTCAAAGCGACAGATTACGCGCCGCCGCACCTCTACACTATTCCCACAACAAGCAATTGCGGGGGGTGTAGATTTGCAGGCTAACGCGATGCGGGCATCTGTAGCGGCAGTAAACAACATGCTTGTTCTGCCAAAGTCCTGGCGGGCGGGACTAAGCCGTATGGCACCGCTGTGGGCCTTGGGCTTCTTTCTCGCGCGTGCCGAGGTTTATGGGGAGTTGTCGCCATTTGCGCTTAGTTTCCTCGCGGCTGTGCGCCTGGCCTTGCCGGGCAGCGAATGGCTGACAGGAGGGTTTCTTACCCTTGGTGTGCTGTGGCGAGGCGGCTTTATGGCCACAGTGATGTTTATGGCTACCATTCTCGCCTATATCGCCTGTGAAAAATCCATGGTCGCGGCACGCAGCAGCGTCTTGCGTGCGGGCTTTGCCGGCCTGGCGGTGATAGTCGTTAGAATCCCTTTGTTTTTGTGGCAGACACCCACACTGTTTGAGGGCATAGTGACCCTGCTGGAAGCGGGCCTCACCGCGGTGTTAGCCTTAGTCTTCTTTCACGCCGTCAAGATTGTAGGGACGGCAAGTTCTACCCGCAGCTGGCGGACGGAAGAAATGTTGTCTTTAGCCATTACAGGCGGCATTCTGGCTTTGGGACTCGGCGGAGTGTATGTCGGTGGGATGTCTCTCAGGGGCGTAGCACTAAACTACGTCGTGCTACTCGCGGCCTACACAGGCGGTGCCACGTGGGGTGCAGCCGCAGGCGGAGCCGTGCCGTTCGTCGCTTACTTCGGCCATCCGTTATCGCTGTCTTTCGTCGGTGCGTACACCTTCGCCGGACTAGCCGGAGGGGCGCTGCGAGAATGGCGCAAAGCAGGCGTAATCCTCGGCTTTTTCGCTGCTACTGCCGTGACCGCGGCAAGTATGGGCGGACGAGATTACATCTGGCGCATGCTACTTGGGGTGGGAGTAGCCGGAATACTACTTGTTTTAACAGCCCGCGGCACCTGCTCTAAGATTTACCGGCTGTTGCCGCTCGCGGCCCGCGAGGAGACAGACCCGGCACCCACGTATTCTGCCCGTCTGCAGCAGTTAGCCGGACAGAGGCTAAGCGACCTTTGTGCCGTGTTTACCGAGCTGTCCGAGACGTTTAGCGAACCGGCACACGCAAGCCGCAGCCCCGACCAAACCGAGGCCGCACACAAACTCATGGAGCGCCTCGCTTGCGACGTGTGTGAAGAGTGCCAAGGCAAACAAATGTGCTGGGACAAAGAATTCTACAAGACTTATCAGGATATGCTTGGGCTCTTAGCGTTTACCGATGCGCACGGTCAGATTAGCATGGAGCACCTTCCCCCACACTTGCGACGACGATGTCAAAGGCCGCGTGAGCTAATTAGGTGCGTCAACTCGCTCGCGGAGTTGTGCCGGCAGGGGTTGTACTGGGAAAGGCGAGCCTCTGACACGCGCCGCTTAGTGGGCATACAGCTGCAGGGCGTCGCCAAGATTATGGCCGCTCTCTCGCGAGACCTTAACTTAAGTGTGGAATATCTGCGCGATATCGAGGAACGAATCATCCGTGAGCTGGCCGCACAGGGCATCTACTCCCCACAGGTAGAAGTAGTAAAGAGCCAAAACGGCAGAATAGGAGTATCTATTACCAAGCATGCCTGCGGCAACGGCGAGAATCACTGCGCTGCCGTCCTCGTGCCCTTGGTCACGAGCCTGGTGGGTAGGCAGGTGTCGCGCGAGGGAAGGTGCGCCTCATTGCAGCGCAAGACAAAGTGCTCCGTTCACTTGTCTACAGCGCATGTGCTGGCGACCGAGACGGGAATCGCGCAGCTGGCGGCCTCGCCTAAAATTTCGGGCGACAGCTACCGCGTTACGGAAATTATCGGCGGGAAACTAGCCCTTATGGTCAGTGACGGCATGGGCAACGGCCCTCTGGCGCATCAGGAGAGTCGCACAGTCGTTAATTTGCTAGAGCAGATGCTGCGCGCCGGTTTTGACAAAGAAGTTACCGTGCAGACCATAAACTCCGTTCTATCTCTTAGGTCACATGCGGAGACGTTTGCCACGCTAGATATGGCGTTAGTAGACCTTTACAACGGGAACGTGGAAGTCGTGAAGATTGGCGCCAGCTCATCGTACCTGCGCCGCGGCGACCGCGTCGAGGTGATTCGGGCAGACTCGTTGCCGGCCGGAATCTTGGCGAACATAGAGGTTGAGACTAGGAAACTGACCTTCCAACGCGGCGATATCTATGTCTTGGTGTCAGACGGCGTCCTGGAGGGGCAGCAAGGCATTGCTGACAAAGAAGAATGGCTCTGCCGCATTCTCAGGCAGGCCGCGCTGGAAAAAGCGCAAGACCTAGCGGAGTATATTCTCAACCGCGCCAAAAACAACCTTGGCGGCAGTATTCCCGACGATATGACGGTAGTCGTCTTGCGAGTCCTAGATAAGACAGTCAGTATACCTCTGGTCGGATGAGGCCGCGTGCGGCCTCATCCGCGCTTTTACTACCCCGTGGTTAGTGTTATAGTAGGTTATATGGAAAGGACTAAAGCACGTGCGGACGTAGCGCAGGCGGTAAGGCAGTTTGTCGCGGAGCAGAGTATCATCAGCCATGGCGACCACCTGCTCGTCGGAGTCTCCGGCGGGGCAGACTCAGTCGCCTTGTTGCTGTGCCTCTGCGAACTTGCCGCGCCCTTGGCTGTTAAGCTAACCGTTGCGCATCTTAATCACGGGTTGCGAGGGCAAGCGGCAGATGAAGATGCGCACTTTGTGGCTGATTTGTGCGCCCGCTTGGCAATCCCGGTAATGATAGGCAAAGTTGACGTAGCCGCGCGACGCAAAGAGAGTCATGAATCCCTGCAGCAGGCGGCGCGTGCGGAGCGCTTTCGCTTCTTTGCCGCAATCTGTCGCGAACAAGGACAGAATAAAATTGCGTTGGCCCACCATCAGGGGGACCAAGTCGAAACAATACTCCTTAACCTGATTCGGGGCACCGGCCTGCAGGGACTTGCCGGCATGAAGCCGCTTGAGCGCGGACTTTTTGGCCTTACGCTTATTCGCCCTCTGCTCTCTGTCGACAGAGTGGATATTCTGGCTTTTTTGGCGGAGCGTGGGCAAGGATATAGGGAGGATTACACAAACTTAGATACCAAGTACCGCCGCAATCTGGTGCGCCACGAGGTTTTGCCGCTGCTTAGCGGGATAAACAGTGACGTAGCGGGAGCCCTGCTTAGGGTGGGGGACCACGCCCGCGCGGCCGACGACTATATCTCTCTGCAGGCAGCTTCGCCTTGGCAGGAGTCGTATCGGTCGTTGCCCTATGGCACGGGGTTGCGGGCGGATGTTCTGCTCGCTTGCCATCGCGCGCTCGGAGCGCGTCTGCTCGCGTGGGCATACGCAAAGGAGCGCGAGGGGGAGGGTGACCTAGAGACCGTGCATATTGAAGCGTGCCGGAGGCTGCTTAACAGCCAGACCGGGCGCAGAATCCACTTGCCGGGCCATATTACCGCACTGCGCACGCGCGACTGCCTTGTGTTCTATCGCGAGCGGCGCGAGCCGGACACGCCTTTTGAGCTAGAGCTGACCCTGCCCGGCGAGGTGACTTTGCCGGACGGCAGCACGCTTACGGCGGAGCCGGTGGAGCATCTGCCGGCAGGCTACCCGCCGCCCTCTGCCCCGGTGGCTTATGTTGCCGGATTAAATCATTTGCTTAAGGTGCGAAACCGCCGGCCCGGCGACACGTACATACCTTTAGGAGCGTCAGGACATAAGAAGCTCAAGCGGTCCATGAGTGAGGCCGAGATTCCCTTGCCCTGGCGGGATAGGCTCCCTGTCGTCGTCGCCGACGGCAGGGTGGTGTGGGTGCCTGGGCTCCGCATTGCCGAGGAATTTCGCGTGCCGGAAACTAGATTAGGGTACGTATTTAAGTTAACGTACCTGCATGGGGGGAAGAATACATGCAACAACTAGATTTGCGCGTGCTTATCCCGCGCCAAGACATTGCCGCCAAAGTGCAGGAGATGGGCGAAGCCGTAAGCCGCGACTACCACGGGCAAGAAGTATTGCTGGTAGTAGTGCTGCGCGGCGCGGCGCTGTTTGCCGCCGACCTGTGCCGCCATATCTCTACGGATGTCGTGCTGGACTTTATCGCCGTTTCAAGCTATGGGTCGTCTACCTCCACCTCCGGCGTCGTGAGATTCCTAAAGGACCTCGATGAATCGGTAGAGGGGAGACACGTGCTGGTGGTGGAAGACATTGTGGACACAGGGCTTACCCTCACTTACTTGATTGAGAACCTTAAGTCCCGTCGCCCAATGAGCCTAAAGACCTGTGCTCTGCTAGACAAGCCTAGCCGCAGGCGCGTCAATATACGCCCAGATTACGTCGGTTTCACGATAGACGACCTGTTTGTCGTCGGATACGGGCTAGACTGGGACCAGCGCTATCGCCACCTGCCGGATATCTGCATCCACCAGGAGGGGTCAGGCTCAATATAGTTTTACAGAATATAGTTCACTGTGATAAGATATGCTGAGTTATGGTATGCGAAATAAACGAACCAATCCAAGGTAAATAGCGTAAAACGTATTTTGACCGGAAGGATGAGCTTACATTTGAATCGAAATCTTAGAACCGCCAGCATGTATCTGTTGGTGATACTCATCGGGTTATCACTAATTCAATATTTCGCCGCGCGCACCGCAGCGCCGCGCGAGCTTACCTATGGCGAGTTCTTTGCCTTGGTCGAGACAGGCGAGGTGCGCACGGCCGACCAGGTAGGGAGCACCGTCACGGGGGAACTCAGAGATGGGACAAAGTATCGCACCATCGTCCCGCCTGACGATGAGGAGCTCATTCCATTGCTGCGCGCTAATACGCAGTACAGCTATCGCCCACCTGCGGAACCACCGTGGTGGACAACCCTGCTGTCCTATGGGCTGATGTTTGCTGCATTCGCCGGCATTTGGTACTTCTTTATGCAGCAGTCGCAGTCCGGCGGCAACAAAGTAATGAGCTTTGGCAAATCGCGCGCAAAACTGCACAGCGAAGCCCGCAGACGCATTACTTTCGCCGATGTGGCGGGGTATGAAGAAGTAAAAGAAGAACTCGACGAAATCGTCCAGTTCCTTAAGAACCCTAAGAAATTTAGCGAAATTGGGGCTCGTATACCTAAAGGCGTAATGTTATACGGGCCTCCGGGTACCGGTAAGACATGGCTGGCCAGAGCCGTAGCGGGAGAAGCCGGCGTTCCCTTCTTCAGTATTTCCGGCTCCGAGTTTGTAGAGATGTTTGTGGGTGTGGGCGCCTCCCGCGTCCGCGACACGTTTGACCAGGCAAAAAAGAGCGCGCCGGCAATCGTGTTTATCGACGAGATTGATGCGGTAGGCAGGCAGCGCGGCGCCGGGCTTGGCGGCGGGCATGACGAGCGCGAACAGACGCTTAACCAACTGCTCGTAGAAATGGACGGCTTTGAGGGCAACGAAGGGGTTATCATCATGGCGGCCACTAACCGGCCCGACATCCTCGACCCCGCCTTACTGCGTCCCGGCCGTTTCGACCGGCAGGTGACTGTTGGTCGCCCTGACGTCAGGGAACGCGAAGCCATCCTCAAGGTGCATACGCGCAACAAACCCCTAGCCCCCGAGGTAAGGCTCGCGGTGCTAGCTGGACTAACGCCAGGGTTTACCGCCGCCGACCTCGAGAACCTTGTCAACGAAGGCGCGTTGTTAGCCGCCCGTCAGGACAGGCGCACTATCGCCATGGGAGACCTCGAAGAAGCCATTCACCGCGTGATTGCCGGGCCAAAGAAGAAGTCCCGCGTAATTTCCGAGCACGAGAAGAAGGTCTTTGCCTACCACGAGGCAGGCCACGCGCTAAGCCGCTACCTCACGCCGGGCTCCGACCCTGTGCACCTCGTCAGCATCATCCCGCGCGGCATGGCCGGCGGTTACGTCATCTCTTTGCCGACGGAAGACCGCTTCGTTATGACCAAGACAGAGATACTAGACAACGTCACCTATGCCTTGGCCGGTCGTGTGGCCGAACAGCTGGTGTTTAACGAGATTTCCACCGGGGCACAAGACGACCTCGACAAGTCCACCCGCATGGTGCGGCGCATGATTATGGAATACGGCATGAGCGAAGAGCTAGGCCCCGTCACTTACGGCGAGAAAGAAGAGCAGGTGTTCCTAGGGCGCGACATCTCGCGTCACCGCAACTTTAGCGAAACCGTCGCGCACAGCATCGACCGCGAGGTGCGGCGCATCGTTGACCGCTGCTACCACCGGGCGGAGGAAATTCTAAAAAACAATCGCGATAAACTAGACCTAATAGTCAACGCCCTGCTAGAGCGCGAGACGCTCAAGGGTGAAGAGTTTGAGATGCTGCTCAAGACTGGCTCCTTGCCACCGTTAGTTGAAGCCTAACGCGAAGAACTGGATTATGCACCACAGAGTCACTGAGGGCACAGAGGGAGAACGGTAGTTCGTCCTTTCTCTGTGTTCTCTGCGCCTCTGTGGTGAAAAGTCTCCCCCGTCGGTTGCCCCCCTGCTCTTGCCTCGCTATAATTAGCTAGGACAGAGGAACAGAACACGCACATTTGACTGGGGTGTAGCTATGAAGGTAACTATTTCCGGAGATTCCCTGACGCTCGCCGAGATTAGGGCCGTCAGCCGCGAGCGCGCGCCGGTGTCGCTTGGCCCCGGCACGCCAGAGCGCATTGATGCCGCGCGGCGCTTAGTCGACGCGTACGTACAAGAGGGCCGCCCGGTCTATGGGATTACGACCGGCTTCGGTAAGTTTGCCGAAGTGTCCATCAGTCGTGAGCAGACGGCTGCCCTACAGCGCAACCTTATCGTCAGCCACGCTTGCGGAGTCGGGCCGCCTCTGCCGACCGAGACGGTGCGTGCGCTGATGCTGCTGCGCGCGAATGCGCTGGCGAAAGGATTTTCCGGCGTGCGCATGAGTACAGTCGAGAGCCTGCTGGCCATGCTCAATGCGGGTGTTCACCCCATTGTGCCCGCCCAAGGGTCATTAGGGGCAAGCGGGGACCTCGCGCCTTTAGCGCACGTTGTGCTCGTGATGATTGGCGAGGGCGAAGCAGAAGTTGACGGCCAAGTCATGTCGGGCCGGGAAGCACTTGCTACTCGTAACATAACTCCTATCGCTTTGGCAGCCAAAGAAGGCCTCGCCCTAATTAACGGCACACAGGCCATGGCCGCGAATCTTAGCCTCGCCGTTTTGGATGCCCTTACGGCCCTTAAAGCCAGCTTTATTACCGCGAGCCTTAGTCACCAGGCTTTGCGCGGCATTACCGCCGCTTTTGACGCGCGCCTCTGTGCCGTGCGCCCGCACCCGACACAAGCGCAGGCGGCCGAGGTGATGCGCACGTTGCTGCTTGGCAGCACGCTTGTCACCCTACCGGGAGAGGTGCGTGTGCAGGATGCATACGCGCTAAGGTGTATCCCGCAGGTGCATGGGGCGTGTTGGCACGCGCTCGCGCACGTGGCCAACACTCTCCTTATCGAGTGCAACTCCGCGACCGATAATCCACTGGTTTTCCCGGCCGACGGCGAAGTTATTTCCGGCGGCAATTTCCACGGCGAATTTCTGGCGCTGGCCGCGGATTACCTCGCGCTGGCTGTGGCCGAACTCGCGAACATCTCCGAGCGCAGGATAGAGCGCCTGGTTAACCCGCAGCTTTCGGGACTCCCTGCCTTCCTGACACGGCACGGCGGCCTTAACTCGGGCCTAATGATTACTCAGTACACAGCGGCGGCATTAGTATCTGAGAACAAAGTACTAAGTCACCCTGCGAGTGTGGACTCCATTCCTTCAAGCGCTAATCAGGAGGATCATGTGAGCATGGGTGGGGTGGCTTGCCGCAAAGTGCGCCAAATTGCCGAGAACACTATGCGCGTGCTAGGCATCGAGTTATTGGCCGCCTGCCAGGCGATAGACTTACAGGCAGGTGGCGAGTTATCTCCCGCGAGCAGCCTAGCCTACGACTGCCTACGGCGAGTCGTACCTACGCTTAAAGAAGACCGCGTCCTGTACCCCGACCTTAACGCCGCCTACGCTCTCCTGCAGTCCGGTGAACTACAGGCAGAGGTAGAGCGCTTCACGGGCGAGTTGGTGAGGTTGAGCAGTGAGCAGTGAGCTGTGAGCAATCGTGAATCATGAATCATGAATCGTGAACTGCGGGGAGAGGGCTATCGGCTCTCGGCGGTCAGCACTCAGCTTATAGGCTTTAGGCGTTAGAGGAGAGGTCTTTCAATTTGCCAGCGAGTGGCTTTCAGCTGTACGCTGTAAGCCGTACGCCGTAAGCTACTGAGCACTGAGCACTAAGCACTGGAGCGACCGAGCAAGGTCGCACTACATAGCGGGTGCGAATCCCGCTGGGAAAGGAATAGCTAACCACCCATAGCTAGCCTTGGAGCGCAAGGGGTAACCACTGCGTTTAAGCGTAGGCAAGCAAGCTAGCAGGCCGAAATCGAAAGGTGAAGGTATTGAGCCCCGAAATAGTGCAGCGATGGGAGTGCCGATGCTTTCAGTGCGGCAGAAGGCAAGATTGCATCTAGCGTGATAGCGAGTTAGGTGCAAGCTCCCCGGGG
>JAGXRZ010000001.1 GCA_018335585.1 Selenomonadales bacterium | reverse complement strand
GCAGGAAGAGATGCAGCGCCTAACGGCGGCTGCAACCGAGCGCGAGCGCGAGGCAATCGCCGCTAGAACGCAGGTAGCGGAACTGCAAGGACGCGTCACCCTGGGGCAGGAAGAGATGCAGCGCCTAACGGCGGCTGCAACCGAGCGCGAGCGCGAGGCAATCGCCGCTAGAACGCAGGTAGCGGAACTGCAAGGACGCGTCACCCTGGGGCAGGAAGAGATGCAGCGCCTAACGGCGGCTGCAACCGAGCGCGAGCGCGAGGCAACCGCCGCTAGAGCGCAGGTGGCGGAGCTACAAGGGCATGCACACCACTGGAGGGTAGTAGCCGATAACAAGAACAAGGAGCTTGAAAGCGTTCACGCAAGCACCTCCTGGCGCATTACAGCTCCACTGCGTTTTGGCAAACGATGCGTAAGTGGCATTTGGAACCGGCTGTTTTGTGACCTACGTACGCGTATGCGACACACAGCGAAGCTAGTAATCCGCAGCTTTATCGCGGCCCTGCAGTCTAAGCCCCAACTTAAGCACCGTATCGTGTTGATAGTAAAATGGTTCGGCCTTTATGCGGTGTTACGACGCCTCTATGGCAAGGTCGCGACGCCGCGCGCGCTGGGCCAGGTAGAGGGGCGGCAGAACGTTGTAGGCAACCCAAAATTCCCTAAGGAAGATCTATCGCCGTGGGGACAAATGATGATGACACGTCTGACACGGCAAAAACTGGCAGGGGAGGGGACGGAGACGGATGCGCATAGTCATCGATCTTCAAGGCGCGCAGACGACGGGCTCTAGGAAGCGGGGAATCGGGCGCTACTCGCTCGCTTTGGCGCAGGGCTTGGCCCGCAACTGTGGGGAACATGAAGTGTTGCTGGCCTTGAACGGTCTGTTTCCCGAAACTATCGAACCGATTAGGGCAGCATTCAGGGATGTGCTACCGCTTGAGAACATCCGCGTCTGGGTCCCACCCGGGCCGGTCGCCTTTTTGGATCCAGCTAACGATAGCCGCCGCGACGCGGCAGAATGCCTGAGAGAGGCGTTTCTCGCCTCACTCGAGCCGGACATCGTGCTCGTTACCAGCCTCTTCGAGGGGTTAGTCGATGATGCGGCGAGCAGTGTCGGCCGTCACGCTCATCTACCCACTGCGGTGGTGCTCTACGACCTCATCCCGCTCATCCACCGGCAGATCTATCTCAGCAGCCCGACGGCGGAGTCTTGGTATATGGACAGGCTGAAACATCTTAAGCGGGCCGACTTGCTGTTGTCAATTTCCGCCTCCTCCGGCCGTGAGGCGGTAGAGCTGCTAGTTGTTGATCAAGCTCGGGTAGTCAACATCTCCACGGCCTGCGAGCCACATTTCTTGCCGCGTCCCGTAACTGCCGAGACGCGACGGCGGCTACAGTCTGCGTATGGCATAGAGCACTCGTTCGTGATGTACACCGGCGGCATTGACCCCCGCAAGAACATCGAGGGCCTGGTCCGCGCCTATGCCCGCTTACCCGCGGAGTTGCGGCCGGCGCACCAGTTAGTCATCGTCTGCGCGGCGCAGGCGCCAGAGCGGGAGCGGCTGTTGCAGCTTGCTGGCGCAACCGGCCTGACGCAGGGAGAGCTGGTGCTAACCGGCTACGTGCCGGACGACGATCTGGTGACACTCTACAACGCCTGCAAGCTGTTCGTCTTCCCGAGCTGGCACGAGGGGTTCGGCCTGCCGGCGCTGGAAGCCATGCAGTGCGGCAAAGCGGTAATTGCCGCCAACACCTCGAGCCTGCCCGAGGTGGTGGGGCGCTCGGACGCCCTGTTCGACCCCCACGATGAAGCGGACATGGCCGCTAGGCTGCGCCAGATCTTGGAGGATGAGGACTTGCGGCAGGCGCTGGAACGGCACGGACTGGAGCAGTCCCGGAAGTTCAGTTGGGATGCTTCCGCCCGGCGGGCGCTGGCGGCCATGGGGCGCCTGCATACTGACCGGCAGCGGTCAATATCGCTGGCGGGCCCGCCTCAGTCCCGACCTGAGAAGCGGCCGCTATTGGCCTATGTCTCGCCCCTGCCCCCGGAAAAGAGCGGCATTGCCGACTACAGCGCCGAGCTGCTGCGCGAGCTCGCCTGCTGGTATGAAGTGGAGGTCGTGGTGGACCAGTTCGCCGTGGCAGACGATTGGATCGTAAAGCAATGCGCCGTGCGCGACGCAGCCTGGTTCCGCGCCCACCACCGCAGATACGACCGGGTGCTCTACCATTTCGGCAACTCGCCCTTCCACCGGCACATGTTCGACCTGTTGGCGGAGATTCCCGGGGCGGTGGTGCTGCACGACTTCTTTCTTTCCGGCATCCAGGCCCACCGAGAGTGGATGGGCTGGACGCCGAATGCCTGGGCTCGGGCGCTGCAGGCGAGCCACGGCTACAACGCCTTGCGGGAACGGTACAAAGCGTTCGACACCGACGATGTGGGGTGGGCCTACCCCTGCAACCTGCCGGTGTTGCAGCAGGCCCTGGGAGTGATCGTCCACAGCGAGTTTCCCCGGATGATGGCTAAGGCCTGGTATGGCGAGGCAGTCGCCAGGGATTGGCAGGTGATACCGCTATTGCGAGCACCGGCCGACGGCGCGTCGCGGCAGGCCGCCAGGCAGGCTCTTGGATTCCGGCCCGCTGACTTTCTTGTTTGTTCCTTCGGGGTGCTGGGTCCCATCAAGCTCAACCAGCGGCTGTTCGATGCCTTTGTGCAGTCGCCGCTGACGCAGGATGCCTCTATCCACCTGGCGTTTGTCGGCGAGAATCACCCCGATACCTATGGACAGCAACTCCTGGACAGCATCCATGCAAGCGGTCTGCAGAACCGGGTCCGCATCACCGGATGGGTCAATACGGAAACCTTTAGACAATATCTTGCGGCCGCTGATCTGGCGATCCAGTTGCGCACTCTGTCCCGCGGAGAAACATCGGCGGCCGTGCTGGACTGCATGAACCACGGCCTAGCCACGGTGGTGAACGCTCACGGCAGCCTAGTGGAGCTAGACCCCGAGGCGGTGTGGATGCTGCCCGATGCCTTCGAGAATGCCGAGCTTTCTGAGGCTTTGACTACCTTATGGCGAGATACCGATCGGCGATTGGCGCTGGGCCGCCGGGCGCAAGTCCTCATCCGCTCCCGGCATGCACCAGACAAATGCGCTGCCCAGTACGCCGAGGCCATTGAGTGTATCTACAAGAAAGCCACACAGAAAGGTCTGGGTTTGCTGAATCGTTGGGCTGACCATCCGCCAAAAGGAATGGACGATACGCTCCTTGCGCGGACATTGGCGCTTAATTTCCCACCAGAGCCACGGCGGCAGCAGTTACTGGTGGATGTTTCGACACTGGCGCAGGTAGATGCTGGGACCGGCATTCAGCGCGTGACACGCGCCATTCTCCGTGAATGGCTGCTACACCCTCCGAAAGGGTGGTCTGTTGAGCCGGTCTATGCCACTCCCCACGTGTCTGGCTATCGCTACGCGCGTCGTTTCACTAGCCGATTCCTTGGTCTCAACGAGGCTTGGGCGGAAGATGCACCTGCGGATTTTTGGGCAGGGGATATGTTCATCGGTCTGGACTTGGTAGCGCATTTGGTTCCACAGCAAGAGGCATTTTTGTCTGAATTGCGGGCCTGTGACGTCACAATTGTATTCATTGTCCACGACCTGCTCGCGGTCCTGCGGCCAAACTGGTTCCCGAATGATCTACACCCACACTTCCCGCCCTGGTTGCGTACCATAGGCCGGATGGCGGACGTTCTAGCGTGCGGCTCCCAGGCGACGCTTGAAGATATGCGGGCCTGGCTTGATTCCGAGCAACCGCAACGGCAGGGACCCTTGCGGCTGGGGTACTCTCATCATGGGGCAGACATCGAAAACTCCGCTCCCAGCACAGGCATGCCTATTGATGCCGGAAAGATATTGCTGCGCTTACAGGAGAGAAACACCTTTCTGATGGTCGGCACTGTCGAACCGCGCAAAGGATACACCCAGACCTTAGCGGCTTTCGAACGGCTATGGGCTAGGGGGCACAAGATAAACCTAGTGATAGTGGGCAAACAGGGCTGGATGGTGGAGGAACTCGTCCAGCGGCTAAGTCACCACCCCGAATTAGGGCGGCTGCTTTTCTGGTTGCAGGGTATTAGCGACGAGTACCTCGAACGAGTTTATGCCGCTTCAACTTGCTTAATCGCAGCTTCAGAAGCCGAGGGTTTTGGCCTGCCTTTGATCGAGGCTGCTCGACACAGGCTGCCGATCATCGCTCGGGACATACCGGTATTTCGCGAGGTCGCAGGCGAGCATGCCTTTTACTTCAAGGGTGAGTGGCCTGAGGAAATGGCTGAAGCAGTTCAGCGATGGCTAGCATTGCACGCTGAAGAGAGAGCTCCAAAATCGGACGGGCTGCCATGGCTGACATGGGAGCAGAGCGCGAAAGTGCTGGCGAGCATGATTATGGATGCGAAACACCCGCAATGGGTATCTGAGTGGATTCCGGGTAGGCGGTGGTATCTACCAGCTACAGATGCGCGCTTCGCAAGTCAGACAGGGCGACGCAGTGCCATTGGCGTGCACAGTCAAGGAACTGAGGGGTGGCTTTTGTACGGACCATATGTTGCCGTTCCTGCTGGGGATTACGAACTTCTGCTGTATGGTCACGCGCAAACTCTAGGAGACGCATGGGTAGATGTCTGCGCAAATCGTGGCGAGACGGTGTTGGCGAAGGTTCCTCTGCAAAGCCACGGGGTTAGTGGCGAGCAAGGTGCCGAGTTAGTACGTTTTATGTTCTCTATTGAGAGGGACCTACAAGACCTCGAAATCCGGGTTTGGGCGACCGAGGAATCTATCTTAACGGTGACACGTGTAGAGTTTAGCCGATGTGACTAAGGTTCATTAGTTGATGTCTAGAAGGGGGATTACTATTATGAAGCACACATTGGTCACGATCGTTGTCGTATCCCTATTAGTTTTGTCCCTAGTGGGATGTGCACCTAGGGTGACGACCATTCCCGCAACGGACGCAAGACTTGCTTCGCTTGTAGGGGAACGCACTGAAGGGGGAATCAGGGCCGTGGGCAAGCCTGGGTTCTTAGTCTACGGACCATATATGCCGCTTGAAGTAGGCACTTACAGACTGACAGTGAAAGGCAGTTTAGAAGGAGAGACAAGTCCCATAGCGATTATCGATGTTGTTAGCGACCGTGGAGAACGTGTGTGGGCCACTAGGCCGGTTTACGCCAATGCCACTGCAGATGTAATCGCAACCCTTGCCTTTATCATCGACCGTCCTGTAACAGACGTGGAATTTAGGGTGCGTGTTGCGGAGCAGGTTCTTGGTACATTTGTTAGCTATGAGCTTGTTAAGATCGAATGAAGACACTATTGGGCCCCGAAAGTATTAAGCGACGAGCCTTAGTAACAGGTATTTCGGGCTTTACCGGCAAATATGTCGCAGACGAACTAGCACAGGCTGGGTTTGCGGTATACGGCACAGGCACGACAGATTTCGGAAGTTCAGAACGATATCATCGCGTCAGTATGGAGGACTTTGCGGGGCTTAGACAAGTAGTTGAGGAGGTGCAACCGCAAGCCGTTGTGCACCTAGCGGCTAAGGCCTTTGTGGCGCACGGGAATGCGGGTGAGTTCTATACGACGAATCTCATAGGCACTCGCAACTTGCTAGAGGCTCTTGCAGGGCTTAGAGTGCTCCCCGAATGCGTAGTGATTGCCAGCAGCGCGAACATCTATGGCAACACCGCAGAGGGTTTGCTCGCTGAAACGACTACCCCCAACCCAGCGAACGATTATGCAGTCAGCAAGCTGGCGATGGAACATATGGCTAATTTATGGCGACACAAACTCCCTATCGTAATCGTCAGGCCATTTAACTATACCGGCGTTGGGCAGTCGGAAAACTTCGTTGTTGCTAAGATAGCAGCCCATTATCGCCATCGCGCCGAGCGTATTGAGCTAGGCAACTTAGACGTCTGGCGTGACTTTTGTGATGTCCGCTCAGTAGCACAAGCATATCGCCGTTTGGTGGAAGTAAAACCGGTAGATGCAACAGTTAATATTTGCTCTGGGGTCGCGTATTCGTTGCGGCAAGTGTTGGGGTTTGCCGAGTCTATCACTGGGCATCGGCTGGAGGTGACAGTTAACCCATCGTTTGTGAGGGCCAGTGAGGTGCAGTACTTGTGTGGCGACCCAGGATTGCTTCGCCGTCTAATTGGGGAGTGGCAGCCGATCCCCTTGCAGGAGACTCTGCGTTGGATGACGCAGGCTACATGATTAGAGTCGGGTTTGGGGCGACTGTGCTGGCTAGGGGAATGGCCGGGGGCGAGCTGGACGGGATAGGCATCTATGCTCAGGAGATGCTGCAACGGCTCAAACTGAGCGATGGCGTACAGGTGCAGCCCTTTGTGTTCGGCGCATCTGCTCCTTCTGCAAGTAGTCTTGGCGCACTACACCTGCCTGCCTTTGGGCCTGGCTCAGTACTCTCGGCTGTCACAGGGTTGCCGTACCCCGCGAGTGAGAAGCTGGCAAACCGCATTGATATTCTCCACGCGACAGACCACATGATTCCTAACGTACGGCGTGTTCCCGTTGTCGCCACAGTGATGGATGCCATACCTCTGGCTAATCCGCAATGGGGCTCACGACGTCTGCGGGCTCTAAAGAACGCCCTGTGGCGCCATACCACCAAGTATGCGAGCCAGGTGATTACGATTTCTGAGTATGCCAAGCAAGAAATCAGTAGGTATTTTGGTGTGCCTTTGTCGCGCATTACCGTGGTGCCGCTCGGTGTTGATGAACGCTGGTTTTGTTCGCCCAGTGCAGACGAGGTTACGCAAGTACGCTTAAAGTACAACCTGCCGAAGCGCTACTTTCTCTTCGTAGGGACGTTACAACCTCGCAAGAACTTGTTGCGGGTTATTGAGGCGCATCAGGCGTTATCACTTGCTATGCAGGCGGAGCTGCCATTAGTAGTAGTTGGGCGTGAGGGCTGGGGCTGTGACGATACATTGCGCTTACTTAAAGACCATCGCTATGGCAGTCTCCGTTGGCTACAGTATGTAACGAGCACGGATTTACGGCTGCTCTTCTCCGGCGGAGTTGCCTTGGTGTTTCCCTCGCTGTCTGAAGGGTTCGGGCTACCCGTTCTAGAGGCGTTTTCCGCCGGTCTGCCAGTCATTACCTCAAATACGACTGCGCTACCTGAAGTTGCAGGTGACGCTGCCTGCTACGTAGACCCCGTAGACGTCGCGGCGATACGGGACGCCATGCGCTGCCTTGCCGAAGACTCTTCTTTGGCATTAAGTCTGCGCCGCAAGGGGCTAGCCCGGGCGAAACTATTTCCCTGGGGAAACACAGTGCAAGCAACAATTAACGTGTATCGGACGGTGTTAGGCTACTAGGGTCAAGTACAGAGTAATAGAGGTGCCCATGCGTAAAATTCGCGTACTACAGGTTAACAAGCTATACTCGCCGCACATTGGAGGCATAGAGAGAATGGTGCAGCTAATTGCAGAAGGGCTATGCCACAGTGTTGACATGCAAGTGTTAGTGTGCCGCCACAAGGGTTTGGGGCGTAACGAAACGGTAAATGACATTTCGGTACACCGGGCAAGCAGTCTAGGGATGATGTTGTCGATGCCAATCGCTCCTAGCTTCCCATTCTTGTTTAAGAAACTTAGCCAGAATGCGGACATTGTACACTTCCACACGCCCTTCCCCCTCGGCGACCTTTCATGCCTTATGGCGGGCTATAAAGGCAAAGTGATTGTTAACTGGCATAGTGATGTGTTGCGGCAGAAGGGCTTTCTGTGGGCATACAAGCTGTTGGCAACCGCATTTTTGCGGCGCGCCGACAGGGTGATAGTGGCCGATTCTAACATAGCAAAAAACTCGCCATTGCTACAGCCATTTAACGAAAAGTGCGTTGTAGTGCCTTTTGGCATCGATACCAGGCGATTTCAACTAAATGACGACATGCGGAAGCAAGCAGAAGGGATCCGGAGTAAGTTTGGTTCACCTATTGTTTTATGTGTTGGTAGGTTGGTCTACTACAAAGGCGTTGAGCAAGTCATCAAGTCCATGTGTGAAGTGGATGCAGTGCTTTTGTTGATTGGCGACGGCCCGCTACGCCTGAACTTGGAGAAGCTAGTTGTTCAATTAGGGCTCACAAACAAGGTTGTCTTTCTCGGCATGTTGAGCTACGACGAGATGCCCGCCTATTTTCATGCCTGTGACGTGTTCGTGTTACCATCAGTTGCTAGTACGGAGGCCTTTGGTCTAGTTCAATTGGAGGCGATGGCGTGCGGCAAACCAGTAGTTAACACGAGGCTGCCGACAGGCGTTCCAGAGGTGAGCAGGCACCAGGAGACCGGGCTCACTGTGCCTCCGGGCGATGCGCAGGCGCTGGGGGTAGCCATCGGTACGCTATTGGATGATTCGGCGTTACGACAACGCTACGGGGAGAATGCGAAGCAGCGGGTCCGCGAGCATTTTAGCCTGCAAAAGATGCTAGACAGCGTCCAGGCAATCTACGGCGAGTTGGTTGGATGCGATATAAGAAGTGGAAGGGGTACGAATGATGAGTAAGAAGGCTTTAATTACTGGGGTCAACGGGCAAGACGGCTCATATCTAGCGGAGTTCCTTTTGGATCAGGGTTATGAAGTAACTGGGATTGTGCGCAGAACCAGTACCTTGAACGTAGAGCGCCTAGGCGATGTCGCAGGTAAGGTTACGTTACATCAAGCAGATCTTTTGGACGAAATGTCACTTGTAACAGCATTGGCAAAAGTTCAACCCGACGAGGTATACAACCTTGCAGCTCAGTCATTCGTCGGGACGTCGTGGGAACAAGCCGTGCTAACGGGAGAAGTTACTGCCCTAGGAGTAACTAGGTTGTTAGACGCGATACGGATTGTTAACCCAAAGATACGGTTCTACCAAGCATCAAGTAGCGAGATGTTTGGGAAGGTGAGGGAGACGCCACAGACCGAGGATACACCGTTTTATCCGCGCAGCCCGTATGGGGTGGCTAAGCTATATGGCCACTGGATTACTGTAAATTATCGAGAGAGCTATAATCTTTTTGCCTGCAGTGGCATTCTGTTCAACCATGAGTCGCCACGCAGGGGAATCGAGTTTGTAACGCGCAAAATCTCTAACGCTGTTGCTCGGATTAAGTTGGGTTTAGAGCATGAGTTGCGTCTCGGGAACATTGAGGCCAAGCGGGATTGGGGATTCGCCGGCGACTATGTAACTGCGATGTGGATGATGCTGCAGCAAGACCAGCCCGAGGACTTTGTCATTGCTACAGGCGAAACCCACTCAGTTAAGGAATTTCTCGAAGTGGCGTTCGGGCACGTGAAACTAGATTGGCGAAAATATGTGGTTATTGACCAGCGGTTTGTTCGTCCTGCGGAAGTAGACCTGCTCCTTGGGGACTATGGAAAGGCCCGGCAACGGTTGGGCTGGGAACCAAAGACAACATTTGAGGAATTGGTACGCATGATGGTGGATGCTGACCTAGCTACGCTCCGACGCTTAGTTTAGCGACGGTGCGCTGAGCTTAGGGTATCATAGTATGTCAGAGTAAGGTCTAGGAGGTTCAATGTGATGATTACTGCGGTTATTATGGCTGGCGGACGAGGTGAGCGTCTGTGGCCACGGAGTACAACAGATATGCCCAAGCAATTTCAGTGCTTTGTAGGCAATACCACGCTGCTTCAGCAAGCTTTCGCACGTGTTAGCAGTTTAGTTCCGCCAAGCCAGGTGTTTGTGGTCACGGGTCGCCAACATGCGCAAATGACCCGCCTGCAACTTCCGCAAGTCCCGCAGGAAAACGTAATTGTAGAGCCCATAGGTCGTGACACGGCCCCCTGTATCGGGCTTGCGGCCGTCCACATCCAGAAGAAGTACCCTGAGTCCATCATGATCGTTGTTCCGGCGGATCATTACGTGGGCTGCAATGAGGAGTTTATGTCGACTCTAAGTGCAGCCGTCGAAGCCGCGCAGAGCGAGCCGGTGCTTGTAACCATTGGCATGAAGCCGACCCGGCCGGAGACTGGTTATGGCTATGTGCAGGTCGGTGCCAAGAAACACCTTGTGGCCAATCAGTGGGCGCACGATGTCGTCCGGTTCATTGAAAAACCTCAGCTAGAGAAAGCGCTTGAGATGTGTCAAAGTGATGATCATCTTTGGAACAGTGGAATGTTTGTTTGGCGGACAGAGGTCATTCTTAAGTCGATGGCTATGCACTTGCCGGAACTACACAGTGGGCTTGAAGAAATAGGGGGTGCCATCGGTGCGCCGGAGGAGAGCGATGTCGTAGGACGAACCTTCCCTTTGCTCCCAAAGATCTCGATTGACTATGGGGTAATGGAAAAGGCTGACCGTGTACTTGTAATCCCGGCTAGTTTTAATTGGGACGACCTAGGCAACTGGGTTGCCGTAGAGCGCGCTGCGCAAGGCAGTGATGAACGAGGGAACAATGTCTCGGGCCGAGTTGGCATTATTGATGCTAAGAACTGTGTTATCCAAGACGATGAGGGAGTCACTGTAGCGATCGGCGTTCAAGACCTAGTGGTCGTGCGCTCTAAAGAGGCTCTCCTCGTATGCAGTAAAGAGCGGGTCCAAGACGTAAAGAAGGCGGTCGTCCTAGCCGAGGGTCTATGCAGCGACACCTGCTTTGAGACAGAGGAGTACCGCGTTGTTGACAAGCCGTGGGGAAGGGAGATTTGGTGGGCGGTAACTGAGGCTTATGTCGGCAAAATATTGGAAGTCAAAGCGGGGCATAGCCTAAGCCTGCAGTACCATCAGCGCAAGCTAGAGACTATGTTCTTTCAAAGGGGACGAGGGACATTGGTCCTAAATGGTGCGGAGCGGACAATACGACAGGGCATGGCGGTTACCATTCGCCCGGGGACGCTACATAAAATCGTAGCTGAGAGCGACTTAACAATCCTTGAAGTGTCAACTACCGAGCTAGATGACGTAGTAAGGGTGCAGGATTCTTATGGGAGAGCACAGACTAGTCCTAAAGTAACAGCAAGTCGGCAAGAATGATGGAAGGGCAAGTTCATGAAACTGATCATTCAGATACCATGTTTCAATGAAGCCGATGCGCTACCTATTACGCTTAAGGCGTTGCCGCGGCAAGTGGCCGGCTTTGACCGCGTGGAATGGCTCGTTATCGACGATGGCAGCAGTGACGGTACTGCGGAGGTAGCGGCCAAGCATGGCGTTGACCATATCATCCGGCACACCCGCAATCGAGGGCTAGCACGGGCATTTATGACCGGACTCGACGGCTGTCTCAGTTTGAACGCCAATTTTATTGTTAACGTAGATGCCGACAATCAATACAATGCAGATGACATCCCTGCGCTCCTTGCGCCACTGGTTGAGGGCAAAGCCGACATAGTTGTAGGCGCACGTCCCATAGAAGCAATAAAGCACTTTTCGCCTGTGAAGAAATACTTACAGAAACTAGGCAGTTCTGTGGTAAGGCTTGTCAGCGGGACGAGCGTCCCCGATGCACCCAGCGGCTTTCGAGCCATGAGCCAGTTTGCCGCTAGACGCTTAGCGGTCTTTAGCGACTTCTCGTACACCCTTGAAACGATCATCCAAGCTGGCCAAAATGGAATGGCGGTAGTATCGGTTCCCGTGAGGGTCAACGAGAATCTTAGACCTTCGCGTCTTTTCAAGAGCAACCTAGAGTATATCTGGCGTTCTGTTGTTACGATTGTGCGCATTTTCGTCGTTTATCGACCATTTCGCTTTTTCGCGTCAACTGGCGCGGTGCTGTTCGCCTGCGGAACTGCAATCGGCTTGCGCTTTCTATGGCTGTTTTTTTCGGGAAGAGGGGATGGGCACATTCAGTCACTAACACTGGCTGGTGCGCTTCTTGGTATGGGATTTCAAGCGATCTTAATTGCATTTATAGCAGATTTGCTCTCAGTGAATCGCAAACTACTGGAGGAGTTGCGCTTTACCCATCGCGAGTCGCTGCATCATCCTATTATCTCGAAAGATCTAAAGAACAGCCATTTGGGTAGCTGAGAGAAGCCGTGCCTAGAACCCCTAGGAGGCGTAGTGTAAGTATGGGCGGGGGGAGACAAGACCATGATAATGTCTGGTGGATTGCAGGAGGGCAAAATCGTTGTAGGCAACGTATACGATAAGTATTCGTCTAGGAACCCAGCCGTTCGCTATGCAGTGCGGCAGTTTACGAAAGATCTGACTGACTTAGTAGAGCGCGTCGCTCCTAGGTCGATCCACGAAATCGGATGTGGTGAAGGTTATTGGGCACTGCGCTGGAAACGGCAGGGACTATCGGTGCGTGGGTCTGACATGTCCCCCAAAATAATCGAGCTAGCGCGCGACAATGCGGTCGCCCATGGATTAAACCCGGATATGTTCCGTGTCCGTAGTATTTACGATTGGCACCCGGTTGAGGACGGAGCGGACCTTATAGTTTGCTGTGAAGTACTTGAACACCTAGAACGACCGAAAGACGCTCTGCGAGCATTGAGTCGGGCTATTGCCGGCCATGTAATTTTCAGTGTCCCTCATGAACCTGTTTTTCGCTTTCTGAACATGGCGCGAGGCAAGTACATGTCAGCGTGGGGTAACACCCCAGGGCATATCCAGCATTGGTCACGCGCTGGGTTTGTTCGCTTGGTTGAGGGATTCTTTGAGGTTGTCGAGATTAGGTCGCCTATTCCCTGGACGATGTTGTTATGTAGGCCTTACAGCAGAAGCGCGGCCCAAGACGTCATGTGCCAATCAGATCCACTCATCACTGGGGGTGTACAATGATGCGTTCTATCTCTAGCTTGGCGAGGTATGGAGATAAGCTTGTGTTTTGCTGCGCATTGGTGTTCATCCTGTTCGCACACGGAGCCGTTCCTTACTATTCTCTGCCGACCCTCGGTCAGGCGGTATGGACAACAGGGTTTGGCCAGTCCTTTGTTAACCAATCGCCACTTGCAGTCCATGCCATCAACTTTGGAAATCCTAATCCGGCTCCGATTGCCTTTGGGCTCGCAGGCGCATACCCCGCCGGGCTGTTGATAGCGCTAGGACTTCATCCGGCAGACGCTTACGCTGCAATGGCTGCTATATGGCTAGCGATCGCCTTTTTTGGGGCATGGCGCCTAAGTGTGTTGTTGGCGCTTCGCGGCACGAGTGCGGTACTCGCTGCTGTGTTGTGGATGAGTATGCCTATCATATGGGCACATTCAGGCTATTCGATGCTCTCCTTAGGCATTGCCTTACTACCGCTGTACATGTTGGTTTCTGTACAACTCATCTCGGATAAGTTTGTTAGGCGAGAAGATTTATATATCCGAATGGCGACATTCGTTGCGGTAACGACAATCGCTGTGTTTATGGACGGGTATACTTACGTAATGTTTGCTGTCGGCGCTAGTTTGTTGGGGGCATTTTACTTTGTTAGGGCACCCGAATTAAGAAGCCACTTGTTACGCTGTGCCTTGCCCATTACCATGAGTGGTTTCGCTGTGTCCTATGTTCTATACATGACGTATGTCGGTCAGCTGCACGTCGTCCCCGAAACCCTGGACTTTTTTCGTGGGTGGGGGGTAGATCTTGCCTTTCTGACCATTCCAACGCGAGGTATGCATTGGTTGTGGGATACCGTAGGCCTAGCCGTAGTACGCACTGAACAGACCTATTTTGGGGATGCCAGTGTGTTCATATCGACGTTTTCTCTGCCAATCATTAGTGCTGGATTTGCTGGCTGGTGGCACATGAGGAAAAAGACAATGCTTGCGACTGCCATCTTCATGGTCGCGTTGTTTGGCCTCTACATGGCACTAGGGCCTTCAGTAAAAGTCAACTCGGTTAGGCCAGACGCGATGGTCGCCGCGGGCGACTTGTCGCCCTTGATGGGGGCAGAGCTTGCGCTTGCGCCAACAGGTAGTGCGATATTGTCAAGAAATTTACCGGGATTCCAACAAATGCGCGCTGCATACAGATGGCTTGCACTTGGCATCGTGGGGTTCTGGGTGTTGATTGTACTACGGCTCGGTGATATGACCTCCGCTAGAGCAAGGTGGTATTGGGTTGGCCTCGTTGTCTTGCTCATTATCTTTAATCTACCGCATTTTGATGGGAGGCATAGGGGGTATCGCGATGCGTTTTTGCGCATAGAGAATGAACTTGTCATGGGGATGGGCAGTTTCTTACATGAAGGGGAGAGAGTTGCATTCCTTCCGTACCGAAATGATTTTTTGGCAAACTACATTACGGCACGACTGAACGTTCGCTCGTTTAATATTGGGGGCGACAAGAATCTCTTCACCGCAAAGGAGGCTTGGCCTCCTACAATGAAGGGCTTTACCATGGGGCAGGTGGACAGCGGATTTGCCGACAGAGTTCTCCTTATGCTTATACGGCAAGAGGCCGATGTTGTGGTATTGCCCTACATTGATATGCTGTGGGCTGCCCAAGCTTGGCCCGCCGAGGCGGAATTCAAGGAGGAGTTGGCACCAGTACTGGCTCACCTCGATTCGTCGGGATTGGTAACTATTACCGAGACAGAACATTATGCTGTAATACGCCTAGCAGAAGATTACATCGAACGCTTCTACCCGGTGAGGGCAGAAGCCGCATCAACGGTGGCCCTGCAAGCTGTAATGGGGGCGGGTTGGTATGACGCTGAGCCTACGCATATTTGGTCCGGACGGCGAGCCGAGCTTCGCTTGCCTACTGTTGGGGGTGGCGCAGAGGGTACATATGCAGCGGAAATTGCGTTCTTCGTGCATGGCGCCTCCCCTGCTCGAGAAGTACAAGTTATCTTTGAGACTGAACTTGACGGGGAATTGGCTTCCTATCGAATGGTGCTGCGGAATAATGAGTTAAATCATGTACTTATACCACTGACTCTTCGCGGTGGGGAACAAGTTGTACGCATTACTGTTCCCAATGCGCAATCGCCGTATGCGCTCAGTGAGGGCGCCGATCCCCGTGTGCTTGGGGTTGCATTACGGGCTATTGATCTTGTCAGGACAGGAAAAGGGAGCAGGATAGGATCTGCGCTGCGGATAGCCGGGTTCACAAAGGCGACCTCATCTCAGGTAGGAAGCTTGAAAGCGAGCGCACTTGCGACGACGCGTCGTGAGGGCTTCCTTGTGTTCGGTCCGTATGTTGCCTTTGGAGATGGCGAGTACGAACTGGTTGTCAAAGGAACTGCAGATGCTAAAGAAACAGCTTGGGTAGACATTGTGTCGTCTCAAGGGTCTGTGACCCATGGCAAATTTGAGTTGACAGGCAAGTCGGATAGTGCATCAAACATCCTAGTGTCGGGACGGGTAGTACTAACAGAGCCTGTATACGACCTAGAGGTGCGACTGTATGTCGGGAAGAACGATATAGTACATCTTCTAGGGTATGAACTTTTGCCTGTGCGAAGTGGGCCGCGGGAAGATTAAAGCTGGAGTCTGAGCAAGATGGGAAGTAATCTCTAGTGAAACGACGAGTGCTATTTATCGCTTCAGTGTACCACCACCTGGCAAGTTTTCATGTTCCCTTTATGCAGTTGCTGCAGCGGGAAGGCTTCGAGGTTCATGCGGCGGCCGCCTACGGACATCGCCAGTGTGACTTATTGGCTATCGGGGTACAGTGCTGGGACGTACCTTTTGCACGTACGCCATGTAGCTTAGGTTCCGGTAGGGCATTTTTGCGGTTGTTGGCTTTGATGCGTACCCAGCATTTCGATCTAATTCACGTGCACACGCCGATCGCGGCATTCTTAGGGAGATTGACGGCCAAGCTTACTGGGCAGGGGAAGGTTCTATACACCGCCCACGGCTTTCACTTTTACAGTGGTTCTCCATGGTACAATTGGCTCATCTACTATACAGCAGAGCTCATTGCTGCTCATTGGACCGATGGGCTCATTACTATTAACATAGAAGACTTTGACCGGGCAAAAAAAATGGGGTTTTGGCCCAATGTGAATCTGTTCTTTGTACCTGGCGTGGGTGTCGATGTCCAAGCGTTTCGCGGGCACGACATTGCACGGCAGTACGTTCGCGGTGAATGTGGCATAGCAGAGGACGATGTCGTGGTGACGTGTGTAGCCGAACTAAATGAAAATAAGAACCAGTCTTTTTTGCTGGATGCTTGGAGTGAATGTGTGAGGCAACACGCGCGCACACATCTCTGGTTGGTTGGGAGTGGTGGGCAAGAGAACGAGTTGCGTCGGAAAGTGCAGCGCGAAAACATCGCTAACGTTCACTTCCTCGGCTACCGCACCGATGTAGTACAGATTCTGCATGAGTCGGATATTGTCACCCTTGTCTCGAAGCGCGAAGGGCTTCCCCGGTGCATCATGGAAGCGATGGCGGCAGGGAAGCCAGTGGTGGCGACGGACATTCGCGGAAACCGGGACCTAGTAGTAAATGGGGAGACAGGCCTCTTAGTCGGGCTGCAAGATAGTAATGGGTTAGCACGCGCCTTCGCGATTCTCATCAATAATAAGGGGACGCGTAACGCCATGGGCTCAGCAGGGTTAAGCAGGGTGAAAGAGTTTGATTTAGGGTGCGTAATGGAGCATATGTCGGCCATATACCAGAGTTATTTGCAGGTTGATAAGCACCAATAAATGCGGAATACTGGGAGGCTATAGTGAAACAGCGGTATGTAGCGGTAGCCTTAGCGCTGACCATGACGCTCGGTTATTCCATAGTGTCACTTGGTGCATACTACATGTCACTCGAAACAGGTTTCTACGGGGTGGATTTGCCATTGTTTGGTGGTGGCGGCGATGCTATGGCCAACTGGGAGGATGGGATACGCATTGCCCGTGGCGAAAGCACCGAAGTCTTTTCCACCTACCCGGTCTTCCTGGGGGCCCTCTTCGCTCTCATTGGGCGCGAAAGTGCGTTGGCGGCCCGCATAGCCAACCTGTTAGGGCTTCTGCTACTTCTGCTGGCAGTTAGGGCTGGTGTGAATCTGTCTTGGTCTTTCGAGCGACCACTTTGCGGCGAGGCTCCTTGGACGTCCATGGCGATTGTCCTTGTCTGCTTAACGCTATACGCGGGGTTAGTGATGAATGTATCTATTGGACTAGTGCGAGATGTATGGATTTATTGGCTATTTGTTGGGGCGGCTGTACTTGGTGGACGCATCTTGTTTATAAGGGACGCCAAGGCGACAAACATTGTGTTGCTCCTCTTAGTGGTGTACCTGCTGCAGGGTCTGCGTGTTTATGCGGCAGTTTCAGTTATAGCTGCTTTAGTGATCTATAGACTGTTTAGCATGTTTAAGAGCAGGGTTAGCTTGTTAGCAGTGATGGGCTGCTTGCTTGTTTTTGCCTTCGTATTTTACGAGTACCAAATAGGCTTACGACTACCTGTAGTCAACATGTCGTTGAGAGACGCGTTAAACTACAGAGACCTTGCTCAAGGAGTACATGGTGGAGGAAGCCAAATGGGAATCACCCTTGCCCAAGACAATGTCTGGCTGTTCGCCCTCAATTATTGTCACAGCTTTGTCGGCAATATGGTGGGACCTTTGCCGTGGCATATCACTTCGGTACCGACCGCCTTGGCATTCTTTCTCGAGGCCATGCCGATGACGATAGTCTTGAGTCGGCTGTGGAGATTACGCCACCTGTTATCTGCTTTTCACGTCTACTTAATTACACAGGCCGCAGTCTGGATTGGGCTCGTTGCTTTGACAAACGACAACCTGGGAACCGGCGTAAGGCTGCGGCCTCCAGCATGGATTCTGCTGCTCGTAGTGTTCGCTGTGCTCGAAGTGAAGGCTTCAGGAAGACGCATGCTTGGGACTTTGACGGTAGCTGGAGGTGAGGCAGAATGCGAGATTCCAAGGCGGGTGTGAAGGTAGCGCTTTTTTTGCCTACGCTAGGAGGCGGAGGCGCTGAACGGGTGATGGTGAATTTGGCGCAGGCGTTTGCTGAGCGAGGCCTGTCTGTCGACTTGGTCGTAGCCAAGGCTGAGGGGCCGCTTCTGGCGTCCGTGCCGCCGGAAGTTCGACTGATTAACCTCAACGGTAAGCGGGTGCTTACGAGCCTGCCCGCCCTTGTCGGGTACCTCAGGCGCGAGCAACCAAGAGCACTCCTTTCGGCCCTTGACTACGCCAATGTGGTTACCTTGTGTGCACGGCGGCTAGCCAGTAAACAAGGGCGCATCGTTGTGAGCGAACACAATACGCTCTCGATGAACGCTAGTCGCTCAAACACCGCGAGCGGTCGCGTTATGCCATGGCTAGCTCGCGCGCTATATCCTATGGCCGATGCTATTGTCGCAGTATCTCACGGTGTGGCTGTCGATCTTGCCAAGGTGACCGGGCTTCCGCGCGAGAGGATCACAGTAATCTACAATCCAGTCGTATCTCCTAAGGTGCTTCGCTTGGCCAATGAACTAAACCCCCACCCATGGTTAGCGCCTGGGGAACTGCCCGTTATATTGGGGGTGGGGAGGCTCACGGCAGCTAAGGATTTTCCAACGCTTTTGCGGGCCTTTGCCTTGGTGCGTCCGACTTGTTCGGCCAGGCTGGTTGTCCTGGGCGAGGGCGATGAGCGCGCGCGATTAGCGGCTTTGGCAAGCGAGCTAGGAATCCAAGACTACGTTTCAATGCCTGGCTATGTCGACAATCCCTACGCCTATATGGCGCGTGCGTCGCTGTTTGTTCTGTCATCAATGTGGGAAGGACTTCCCACCGTGCTAGTGGAGACGATGGCTTTGGGCACCCCGGTTATCGCCACTGATTGCCCATCCGGTCCGGCAGAGATTTTAGAAGATGGCAAATGGGGCCAGCTTGTCCCCGTAGGCGACCACAAAGCACTTGCTGACGCAATCACAAACGAGCTTATATGTCCTCAGGAAAGGCTTGGTTTGGCAGAGCGTGCACAGGTGTTTGAGGTCAATGCCGTGGCCGAGAAGTACCTAGAGATTCTATTGCAGTAATGCGGAGGGGCGATGTCCTTTGGTACTAGGCGTAGACAACCCGTCGACCCTTCGTGTAGTGTTTTTGCTTACAGGGCTCGATGTCGGTGGAGCCGAACAACAGGTCGTAAACCTAGCTGTCGCTCTCAGACTGCGCGGATGGCAAGTTGGTGTAATCTCCTTGCTGCCGCTAAAAGCGTTAGCTGACGACCTGCGTCACGCAGGGGTCGTTGTTGAAACGCTTCATATGCGGCGAGGGGTTCCAGACCCACGCGCCGTCTGGGCGTTAGCGAGAATCCTTCGCCAGTGGAAGCCAGATGTACTGCACAGCCATATGGTGCACGCGAATATTCTCGGGCGGATTACGCGTCTGTTGCAGAATGTGCCGGTGCTGATCTCCACTGCCCACAGCATCAATGAGGGCGGCAGATGGCGCGAAGTCGCTTATCGACTAACAGATGGTTTGGCAGACGTAACCACTAATGTAAGCCATGCGGCAACCGAGCGCTACATCCGGATAGGCGTAGCTCCAGAGGCTAAGATTATGACAGTGCCTAACGGCGTAGACATCGCCAAATTCGCACTCAACCCGGCCCTAGCGCGGCCACTGCTGGACAGCCTAGGGGTCACTAACGAGTTCGTCTGGCTAGCGGTGGGACGACTTGAATCGCCAAAGGACTATCCTACGCTGCTGTCTGCTTTCAAGATTGCCAACGCGGCGAGTCAGAGCGCAAAGTTGCTTGTAGCCGGGCATGGTCCGTTAATGCCGGATATGATACAACTTACCGCCAAACTAGGCTTGTCGCAGAAGGTGCTGTTTCTAGGCGTGCGGCGAGATGTGCCTGCGCTCATGAATGTCGCCGATGCCTATGTTATGTCTTCAGTTTACGAAGGGCTGCCGATGGCCCTGCTTGAGGCTGCAGCTAGCGGGCTGCCTATTGTCGCCACTAACGTAAGCGGAAACAGCGAAGCGGTGCCAAGAGACGGCGGGTATCTCGTTCCTCCCGGCGACGCAGAGGCACTAGCCGAGGCCATGGTCCGAGTTATGGCTCTTACGGCTGCGGAGCGCCAGTCAATGGGTGAGGCTGGCCGGCGTCATGTGGAGGACAACTATAGTCTAGGCACGGTCGTTGCTCGATGGGAAATGGTGTATTTTGATATGCTGTCGCGCAAAACTTCGGTAAAGGGGTAATCAACATGGGCAATGGTGTGCTCACTGGGCACTTAGTCTCAATAATCGTTCCCACTTATAACGCAGAAAAGTACATTGCCGCCGCAATTACTTCGGTACTTGCACAAACGTACACAAACTTTGAGCTATTAGTGGTTGACGACTGCTCCCGCGATAACTCGGCGCAGGCTGTGCGCTACTTTACGGACAAGCGAATAACCCTAATCGCTCACAGTTCTAACGGTGGGCCTGGGGCGGCGCGCAACACCGCCCTGGCGCAGGCAAGGGGCAAGTATGTCACACTCCTCGACGCAGACGACGAGTGGGCCCCGAATCGACTTGAAATCTTGGTGCTACTAGCCGAGGCTGCCGGAAGCGAGTTCTTTGTGGCGGACGATCATCTGGTGTGTTTTGAAACGCCCAGGGGATTGCGCCCGTTTGGCACCGGGTCTCAGCTCTTTCACAGAGTGCCTTACGATGCTGATGGCAGACTGGAGCTAGACCTCCTGCAGTACCTGACACTTAGTGCACCCATGATTAAGCCACTCATCCCTTTGGATGCTATCCGCCAACATGAGCTTACATACAATATTGACCGCAGATACGGCGAGGATCTGGAGTTTTATTGCGAGCTTTTCAAGGCGGGGCTACGGCTGATACTTATTGAGCCTGCTTTATATTACTACCGCCTGACTCCACAGTCGTTTAGTACGCAAGACCGTAGATGGGCGGATCTCCTGCATCTCTATGGGCGGTTGCTTTTGCGTTCGGATTTTTCACACGAAGAAAAGGATGTAATAAGAAAGCATGCCTCTACTGCAAAGCTTGAGCAGCGTTTCGCCCCGGTCGCCTCTGCGCTTAGGAAAGGCAATTTCATAGGCTTGTGTAAGCATGTTGCTAGCGACCCGCGCCTAGCGGTTGAGATTGTGCGAAGACTCCCCCATGCCTTACGACATAGACTCCACGCTGTGGCAAAAGGTGGGGTTGTCCGATAATTCATTAGGTGGAGGTGTTACCGATGCAAGTGTCCAAACGTCAAACCATTAGCCTACTAGCAGGCGGAGCTGGGTTCTTGGGCTCTCACCTTTGCGACCGGCTAGTGCAAGACGGTCACCTAGTCCTATGCCTTGATAACCTGCTCACCGGAACATTAGAAAACCTGTCGCATCTGGTTGGGCACAACAACTTCTCCTTCGTGGAACGCGACATCTCTGAACGCATTGATATAGCAGACCTAGGGCTCCCCGAAAGCCGAATAGACTACGTCCTCCATTTCGCAAGCCCCGCCAGCCCAAAAGATTACCTAGCATATCCGATAGACACGCTCAAGGCGGGTGCGTTTGGCACCTATAACGCACTGAATTTGGCAAGAGCTACTGGCGCAACCTTTCTCCTGGCTTCTACATCGGAGGTATATGGGGATCCGATGATAAACCCACAGCCTGAGAGCTACTGGGGCAATGTGAACCCTATTGGTCCGCGCAGCGTTTATGACGAGGCCAAACGATATGCAGAGGCCATGACTCTCGCCTACCATCGTGTGCATGGAGTGCCCATCCGTATAGCGCGCATCTTTAATACCTATGGGCCGCGCATGTGCCCAAACGACGGACGTGCTTTACCAAACTTCATTGCACAAGCCCTGAAAGGCCACCCGTTAACAATATATGGTAGCGGATTGCAGACGCGAAGCTTTTGTTATGTCGATGATTTGGTCGAGGGGTTGATGCGCCTTCTTTACTGGGAGCCTTGTGCGCACGCGTCCGATACGGCAGGGGCGCTAGCCGGTAAGGAAGAGCTAGCCTGCGTTTTTAATCTCGGTAACCCGAGCGAAATAACAATAATGGAGTTTGCTAGGGCTGTCTTGGAGGCCTCAGGAAGCAGTAGTGAGCTAGTGCACCTGCCCCTGCCCCAGGACGACCCGCATGTTCGTCAACCTGACATAGCGAAAGCAAGAGCCCTGCTTGGCTGGCAGCCGACTGTGGATCTATATACCGGATTGCGTAAGACTTTAGAGTGGTTCAAGCGTGAGGGCTGCCTATGAAGATAGCTGTTATAGGTTTGGGTTATGTAGGACTCTCGATGGCGATTTTGCTTGCTCAACGCAACAACGTAGTTGGATCCGACATCGTAGCCGAAAAAGTCGACATGGTACAGAGGAAGCTTTCGCCCATTATAGACGTAGATATTGAGCAATACTTAGCCGCTAAAGACCTTCTGCTAGATGCAACGGTGGATATGCAAGAAGCCGTTCGTGATGCGGACTATGTTGTGATTGCTACGCCCACAAACTACGATGCTTCAAATGGCGGATTTGACACTTCCACGGTAGAAGATGCGATATCTGCTACCATAGTTGAGAACCCAGGCGCAACGATCGTAGTTAAGTCAACGGTGCCAATTGGCTTTACCGCTAGGATGCGTCGCCAGTTCGACTGCGACAATATCATATTCTCGCCGGAGTTCCTGCGCGAAGGGAAAGCTTTGCATGACAGTTTATACCCTTCGCGTATTATCGTAGGAGCGAAATGCGCCCGCGCAGAGGGGTTTGCCCAACTCCTAGTCGATGGAGCCGCTAAGCAAGACGTGCCGGTGCTGTTTACCGGGCCAGAAGAAGCAGAGGCGATTAAGCTCTTTGCCAATGCCTACCTCGCAATGCGGGTTGCTTTCTTCAATGAGCTGGACACTTATGCTGAAGTAAAGGGCCTTAATACAAGGGAAATCATCGAGGGGGTAGGGTTAGACCCAAGAATTGGCCTTCACTACAACAACCCCTCCTTTGGCTACGGTGGGTATTGCCTGCCCAAGGACACCAAGCAGCTCCTGGCCAACTACGACAAGGTGCCAAACAATATTATCTGTGCAATCGTCGAAGCGAATCGAACCCGAAAAGACCACATAGCCGAGATGGTGTTAGCCAGAAAACCAAAAGTCGTCGGGGTCTACCGTCTAACCATGAAGGCAGACTCCGACAACTTCAGGGCCTCATCTATTCAAGGCATCATGAAGCGTATCAAGGGCAAGGGCATAGAAGTGGTTGTCTTCGAACCTCTATTGCGGGACACTCACTTTTTCGGTTCGCGCGTTGTACGCGACTTAGACGAGTTTAAGCGAATCTCGGACGTGATTATAAGCAATAGGATGACCTCGGAATTGGCAGACGTAATCGACAAAGTCTATACTCGCGACTTGTATGCGAAGGATTGATTTCTTTCCCGTCCGACACGCTTCGACTTGTTTTTCCATCTCGCGGTGTTAGAATACCCAGAGAACTCATGCGAATAAGTTGAGTAGAGAAGGGTATGGGGTGGGGTGTACGCCAACTTATTGTGGTACTTGGTGATAGCAGCGGGGGCAGGGGCAGTTATCCTGGGTTGCTGGCTACGCGTGCGGGCCATTAGAGCACGCGGTGTACGCCGATACGGAGTGAGTTGGCGTAAATCACAATACTACCACCGCTTCCTCGCGGCTCTCAGTGCGGAACAAAGGCAGCGCTTCTTAGACCTAGCTGAGGACGAGCAGTTTCAGCAGTTCATGGATTGGTCTTTGCGCGAGGGGTGCTAGCATGCGCTTGTTAAGAAATGCGAAGCAAAAGGGACGGAGCTTTTTGCTTCACAGCACTCCTACATGCCCTAATCAGGGCAATAAGGTCAATCAGGCTCTGGTTATCCTGAGGAACCCCCGTAGTTTAGAGCCTGATTTCACTGATTACCCTGATTGGAAAGAGAGATGCCCACAGGGCCGCGCCGGCATGCTATACTGGAGCAAAGTTGTGAAACGGGGTGGACGCATATGCGGATGAAGTTGAACTCCGTGCAGATTATGGGCTACCGACCTTTTAAGGATTTGGTGGCACCGCTCGGGCCGCTGGAGATACTTGTTGGTGCAAATGGCGCGGGCAAATCGAGCTTCTTTGAGTTCCTGAAGTTTCTGCGCAATAGTGTGTACCAGGAGATTCCGCCGGAGATTATAGCGGGCTCAGTCGGGCAGCAGATATTCCATATGCCGGGCCCCGAACGCTTTTCGTGGAGCCTAGAAATAGACAGTGGGCAGCCCGTTCCTATCTGCTATCAAGGGGAGTTAACGGGCCCTATCGGCCGCACACGGGTCTCTTTCGAGAAGGTGGTATCCAGAAGACCGTTCGGCCCGCAGCATGACAAGCCGTACGTTTTTATGGACTTTAAGGATCGGGTGGGCGTAGTTCAGGGTGAGTCCAAGAAGTTAGAGCGGCAGGAGATCACCCTGTCGCGTCCCAACCAGCTGGCGCTCAGCACCATGACCAACCCCAACCAAAAGACGCTCTTTCAACTCAGGGAGTACATACGTGAATGGCGCTTCTATAGCTCCTTTAACATTAATCACGAGAAGATTCGCAAGTCTGTGCCCATCGAGCAGGAGCCGGTCCTGCATGAAGACGGTGGCAACCTGAGCTCTATGATGCATTATCTGATGACAGAACACAGGGAGGCGTTTGAAGAGCTGGAGTTGCATCTGCGAGCGGTTGTGCCTGGCTTTAAGGGACTAGCGGTGAAGGCCCGCGGGGGACGAGGCGAGGTCATTGCCTTCTGGCAAGAAGAAGGCGTTGACCAAGAACTAAGTCTAGCGGACCTCTCGGATGGGATATTACGACTAATCTGTTGGATTGTCCTTTGCGTCCAACCAAAACCTCCCTCATTGATATGCATTGATGAGCCTGACCAAGGCGTCCACCCCCGCACCCTCCCGCTTCTCGCAGGGCTCTTCGAAAAGGCGTGTGATCGCACGCAGATATTTTTGGCTACCCATGCCTCCTATTTCCTCGTGCATTTTGACTTAGAGCGTCTTGCCGTATTTCGCAAAGTAGACGGAGGGGCTCAATTTATTAAGCCGAGCACCTCTCAGATGCTAAAGGCGAACCTGCTGGAATTTGGCATAGATGAGCTTGAAGCAATGCATCGTAGCGACGAGTTGGAGAGGCTACCATGAGGATAATTGTTTATGTTGAGGGACCGTCAGATAAAGCTGCGTTAGAGCTTTTATTGAGCCCAGTAATTGAAAGTAAACGTCAGAGCGGGGTCACCATCGAGTTTTTTGAGGCGCCAAACGGGGATAAGAAGAAGTCTATGGTCTTTAAGGTGCCGGTGAGGGCCGCAAATATACTGCGGCATAGTGCTGATACAGTTGTGGTAGCCTTGCCAGACCTGTACCCAAAGAATAAAGGGCTTGAGCATGAAACGACGACGCAACTCCAGCAGGGCATTGTCAGCGCTTTTAGGCGGGCACTGCAGCACAGCAACGTCGATGATATGCGTCTTCTGGATCGGTTTTTTGTTTTCTGCCTCAAGCATGATTTAGAGGCGCTAGTGCTAGCTGCCGAGGATGCTCTGGCTTGGCGTTTGGGCAAGAAGCAGCTAAAGCGATCTTGGGTTGTGCCAGTGGAAGACCAGAACCATGACCGCCCCCCTAAGGTAGTGGTAGAAGAGCTCTTCATGCAAGAGGGACGAAGATATAAAGAGACAGTAGATGCACCGGCGGTGTTGTCTAGAGTTGGGTATAAAGAGATTGCAGAGCGCTGCCCGCAATGTTTTGGCCCCTTTGTGGAGTTTTTGGAGCAGGTGGGTCAGAGGGAGTAAGCACCGGGAAGCACCGGGGACGGAGCCTTTTGCTTCACAACACTCCTACACGCCCTAATCAGGGCAATAAGGCTAATCAGGCTCTGGTTATCCTGAGTGTCCCGGTAATTTAGAGCCTGATTTCACTGATTACCCTGATTTAGAGGGAAAGGCACCTATAAAGGGCCCTATGAAGGCCCCTCAGGTGAAGTCCCCTGCGCTCAACTCCTAATCAGGGCAATAAGGTCAATCAGGCTCTGGTCATCCTGAGAAGCACCGGGGACGGAGCTTTTTGCTTCACAGCACTCCTGCCTTAGCGCGGGAGTTTTTTCTTCGCAGCGGACGACAAAGATGAGCCGGTCTTGCGTGCCGTTGTCACTGCTAGGCATATCATGTAAACTGTAGACACAGGATTGTTCTAAGTGGAGGATGATCGCAATGGTATTTACCGCTGTGATTGAGCGTGAAGGTAGTGGGTTTGTAGCCTTGTGCCCAGAGCTCGATATCGCCAGCCAGGGGGACACAGTGGAACAAGCGAGGTTCAACCTACGGGAAGCAGTAGAGCTGTTCTTCGAGACGGCTCATCCTGAAGAAATAGTGTCGCGCCTGCGCGGCGAGGTTTTTGTAACCCATTTTGAGGTGTCTCGTGGGCAAACTGCGCGTTCTTAGTGGCAAACAGGTGTGCACGATTCTCTCTGCGCATGGGTTCGTCGAAGTACGACGGCGCGGTAGCCATATTGTCATGCAAAAGAAGCTTCTCCAAAGTTCTTTAACCGTTCCCGTTCCGGATCACGATGAGCTTCGCATTGGGACGCTTCAGTCGATCATCAGGCAATCAGGATTGTCCCGAGAACTATTCGAGTAGGCGTGAAGCACCGGGGAAGCACCGGGGACGGAGCTTTTTGCTTCACAGCACTCCTGTCTTAGCGCAGGAGTTTTTTCTTCGCAGCGGATGACAAAGCTGAGCCAGTCTTGCGTGCCGTTGTCACTGCTAGGCATATCATGTAAACTGTAGACACATGAGAAGTGGCAGTGGAACAAGCGAGATTTAACCTAGAAAGGGACGTGGTCGGATTGGCTAGGGTCGCGGTCAAGCCCGAGGTGCTGCGTTGGGCACGCGAACGCGCGGGACTAGAAAGCATGTTCCTTAGCCGGCGCTTCCCAAAACTGCGAGATTGGGAGTTAGGCAAAGTTCAGCCGACTCTGCGTCAGCTGGAGGAGTACGCGCAAGCTGTGCATCTTCCGATTGGGTACTTGTTCCTATCCGTGCCTCCGGATCTGCAGTTGCCGATACCTGATTTGCGAACACTTGCCGGTCGAATAGACACACGCCCCAGCCTAAACTTGCTTGACACGGTGTACATGTGCCAACAGAGGCAAGACTGGTTTGTCGAGTACGCGCACTTACATGGCTTAACACCTTTGAGCTTCATACAGAGCGTCAGCCCGCAAGAGGATCCTGTCGCAGTGGCGGGGTCGATAGCGCGCACGCTAGGGCTTTCTACAGAAGCAAGAATGAGACTTCCGACTTGGGCGGAGGCGTTACGCTATCTTAAACAAAAAGCCGAAGATGTGGGTATTCTTGTTATGGCGAGTTCAATAGTTGGGAGCAACACTCGTCGCAAGCTTGATGTTGCCGAGTTCCGTGGATTCGCCCTTGCTGACCGCTTCGCTCCGGTGATCTTTTTGAATGCAGCCGACAGCAAGTCTGCGCAAATGTTTACCCTATGCCATGAATTGGCACACTTGTGGATTGGGGAAAGTGGAGTGTCCGATCCGGTTGCGGGAGCAGTTCCCGCGCAGCCAATCGAGCGGTGGTGCAATGCGATAGCAGCAGAGGTGCTCGTGCCTGTGGAAGAATTGCATGGTCGACGTCGGCCAGATCTTCCGCTCGAAGAGGAGGTACAGCATTTGGCCCGCGTGTTCAAGGTGAGCCTGCTGGTGATATTGCGTCGACTGCTGGACATTGGCGCTATCGATCAGGATACTTACTGGCAGGCCTACAATGCAGAAGCGGAACGCATCTTAAGCTACGATCGTGGTGGTGGCAGCGGCGGTGATTTTTACCGCACACTTGCGGCGCGCACGGGCAAGCTCTTTGCTCGGGCAGTAATCTCTAGCACCCTAGAAGGGCAGACATTGTTTCGCGACGCTTTTCGCATGTTGGGAATACGTAAAACCGCTACCTTCTATGAGGCTGCCCGTGCATTAGGGGTGATGCTATGACTTATTTGCTGGATACCAATGTGTTCATTCAGGCTAAAAACCTACACTACGGATTAGACTTTTGCCCTGCATTCTGGGATTGGCTGCTTGTTAGCAATGCCAAGGGCCGTGTTTGGAGTGTAGACAAAATTGCCGACGAAATAGCTGGCGGTGCTGATGAGCTGTCGGATTGGGTACGGAACACGGGTGGCAGCCTCTTCCGTGACACTGACGCTGACGTTTTTGTGCAGCTTGGGAAAGTTGCCGACTGGGTAACGAGGCAGAAGTACGAAGCAGCTGCAATCAACACTTTTATGCAAGTGGCCGATTACTACCTAATAGCACACGCATTAGCGGGGCGCCACATCGTTGTCACGCACGAGATTCCGGCGAATTCCTTGAAGCGCATAAAGATCCCTAACGTATGCCAAGGGATAGGCATTGCCTGCATTAGCCCGTACCAAATGCTGCGTCGTGAAGGGGCCAGATTTGTCCTAGGTAAGTCGCCAGCCGCTAGCGAAGCAAAAGGGACGGAGCTTTTTGCTTCACAGCACTCCTACACGTCTTAATCAGGGCAATAAGGTCCATCAGGCTCTGGTCATCCTGAGTATCCCCGGTAATTTAGAGCCTGATTTCACTGATTACCCTGATTTAGAGGGAAAGGCGCGTAAAAAGGCCCTATGAAGGCCCTGTGCTCAACTCCTAATCAGGGCAATAAGGTCCATCAGGCTCTGGTCATCCTGAGTGAACGTGGAAGCCAGACTCCCGTTGCGGGAAGCAGTCTGCGGTGCTATGATGATAGCGAAACCGTGGCGATTGACATAAGGAATCTCCGCGCTAAGAGGGGGGGTGTGATTATGACGATCTATACTCACGCCGACTATCAAAATCTCCCGGAAGGTGCACCGTATCAGTTAATCGGAGGAGAGCTTGTTATGACGCCTGCGCCGTCTATTTATCACCAGATTATTTCCGGGCGCCTAGGGTTCCAGATGCGCTCCTTTGTGACTAAGCAAAAGCTGGGGCTGATCTTGGATGCTCCGGTAGATGTTTGTCTAGGTGAAACAGAAACCTTCCAACCGGACATCCTGTTTATCTCCAAAGAGCGAATGGAAATAGTCGAGCCGGCCCGGATCAACGGAGCACCTGATCTGGTGGTCGAAATTCTTTCTCCGGCCACCGCCTATTACGATTTGCGGAAGAAATTCAAAGTCTACGAACGATGCGGGGTCAGGGAATACTGGATTGTGGATCCGGATGACAAGTCGGTGCAGGTTTTTGCTCTAAAAGACGGCAAGCTTGTTCTAGATCAGGAAGTAGGGGAAGCAGGGGAGATCTCCTCCTGTGTTCTTTCAGGGATTACTGTTTGCCTAGGCGACATTTTTGCAGAGCAGTTGGACTAGGTATACTCCTGCCTTAGCGCGGGAGTTTTTTCTTCGCAGCGGACGACAAAGATGAGCCAGTCTTGCGTGCCGTTGTCACTGCTAGACATATCATGTAAACTGTAGACACATGATTGTTCGAAGTGGAGGATGATCGCAATGGTATTTACCGCTGTGATTGAGCGTGAAGGTAGTGGGTTTGTAGCCTTGTGCCCAGAGCTCGATATCGCCAGCCAAGGGGACACAGTGGAACAAGCGAGGTTCAACCTACGGGAAGCAGTAGAGCTGTTCTTCGAAACGGCTCATCCGGAAGAAATGGTGTCGCGCCTGCGCGGCGAGGTGTTTGTCACCCATTTTGAGGTGGCTCGTGGGCAATAAGGCTAATCAGGCTCTGGTTATCCTGAGTATCCGCAGTAATTTAGAGCCTGATTTCACTGATTACCCTGATTGGAAGGAGAGACGCTTATACAGGCCCCTGTGAAGGCCCCTGAGGTGGAAGCAAAAGGGACGGAGCTTTTTGCTTCACAGCACTCCTACACGCCTTAATCAGAGCAATAAGGTCCATCAGGCTCTGGTCATCCTGAGTAACCCCCGTAGTTTAGAGCCTGATTTCACTGATTACCCTGATTAGAAGGAGAGACGCTTATGAAGGCCCCTATGAAGGCCCCTGAGGTGAAGCCCCCTGAGGTCAACTCCTAATCAGGGCAATAAGGCTAATCAGGCTCTGGTTATCCTGAGTAACCCCCGTAGTTTAGAGCCTGATTTCACTGATTACCCTGATTTGGAGGGAAAGGCGACCGCCCGGCTGCACATGCTTCAGTTAGGACCGTCAGGATGGCATCACAAGCGTCGTCAAAGCTGATGTCTTTGGCATAGTCGAAATCCTTCTGGTAGCGTGACCAGAAAGCCCGCAGGCTTGAACTGCTTTTGATGTTAGTGACAATGCTCTCGTACTGCCTCAGCACAGCTACGCTGCCGCGCTTCACGGCAGTTTCTCCTAAGGCCGCTTGAAGGACTGCCCGGTTGCACTCTGATCCACACAACGTATAGAGGATGTATACGTCATAGAAATCCCTAGGCCTTGTGTTGGCGATGTTTCTCGACAAGATAGTTTCGAGCTTTTCCGCTAAGATGGTCTCTAGATTATAGGCTAGAACAGATATAGAGCGGGCGTCAAACATAAGGCTAAAAGTGTATTCGATTGCGCGGGGCGTAATCTTATCGCCAGCAGTTACGTCAACGGACATGGGGACAATTAGGGGTGGGAAGCTGGCTGTCAGGCTAACACGTATGCCGGGATAATCATCGGCTTCACGGATATCCGTTGTTCTAGAAACCGAAAATGTGACCTGGTCCCCTGCGTCAACCCCACATATGCTGCTAAACACCGAACGAATAGAATCATGCGTGAGCGTGAGACCTCTAACTGTAGCGTCGAGATCCCTCGTAGCTCTAGAATCAAGCCCGACAATGGCTGCGATAAGAAAGCCGCCCTTTAGGATGAAGTTTTCCCTGTAATTAGACAGTGAAAGACGTTCTAGAAACCGTTCCATCATGTAATTCTGCATGATCAGCTGTGCGGATAAGTTCTTTTCGGTAGCCATTTTCTTGAACAAGGCTTTAAGCTGTGCAGGATTGCGTGTCGTCATAGCAGCACCTCCATGTAGTGCAGCACCTTGGGTGTCACACGTAGCCTTCTGGCATAGTCAATGAGCTTAGCCATATCCTTATCCCTTGAGCTGGCATAGGCCTTCATGGCTTGGTTGATGACTTGAATGTCAGCCTGATGCCTAGTCTTTACAATGTCGCACAGAGTACGTTCAATGTCATAGGCCCGCAGTGGGTTTCCGTTAGGAGAAGGCACTTCTGTCACTCCTAATGCATAAGTATCCGCTGTCGCACATTTAGCAATGATACCCTTGCGCCTAGCGTTTACAGTATTGTACCCAGCGGGGAAGGTCATGGTATACTTGACGGGAGTGCGGTCTGTTAGTGAGTGCAATGACAATGCCGTTTCGTGCGAGAAAATGCCTCTGCTAAAGCGATACTGAGTGAAAAACAGATCGTCCTCCCAGACCTCAGGTAGGGCGTAGATACCGCGTTCGACCTTACATATTAACCCAGACCTACTCATGGCGGTTAGGCAGCGTCGCGGAATTCCGGCTGCCGTAACTTGCGTTGCTGTCACGAAACCGTTGCCATCTTTCAAGAGCCTGTAAATGGACGTTCTTTCATCAACTGACATGCCAGTCACCTCGCGTTTGTACGTTTATGCTTCAAAGTGTATCAAAATAGAGCATAAAAGTGCAGCTGTCCGGGACGCACAGATTCTAAATCTATGCCCTAATCAGCGCAATAAGGTCAATCAGGCTCTGGTTATCCTGAGGATCTCCGGTAATTTAGAGCCTGATTTCACTGATTACCCTGATTGGAAGGAGAGACGCTTATAAAGGCCCTATGACGGCCCCTGAGGTGAAGGCCCCTGAGGGCAAACTCTCAATCAGGGCAATAAGGCTAATCAGGCTCTGGTCATCCTGAGTATCCCCCGTAAGCTTAGAGCCTGATTTGACTGATTACCCTGATTACGAAAGCACTGGGGACAGAGCTTTTGCTTCACGCGCGGGGGTGCAGGAAATGCTCTCGTTTGTGGAGAATGTATCCTTAAAGGTCTACATTTGGCCTGAGCAGCCACGGTAGTAGGCGATGGGTCACGAAGGAGCGGTAAGTATGAACGACAAGATATTCCAGATAGCAGACTCTGTCCATGGCTCAGTCCAGTTGAGTCAAATGGAGAAGCTCATAATATCGACGCAGGCTTTTAACCGTCTGCATTCCGTCTTACAGAATTCTACGGCCTACTTAACATATCCGGCGAACAAAACCTCTCGCTTTACGCACTCGATTGGGGCCATGCACCTCTGTAGCCGGATTTTGCGGTATGCAGTGGAGAACGCAGTACCTACGACCAAGGATGATTTTCTTGGTAAAGTCGAGCAGCGAATAAGAGGCTACCTTAGTACGGGGCAGGCGGAGATATGGCGGACGAAGTTAGGCGACCACATTACAGAGCTTATGAGGCACCCATCTGTGATTGCCGATTGTGACAGGATGTACATTACTAACCGGCCCTCGCTCAAGCAGGAGCAGGTCTGGGTTTACGTTATCCTATACCAAGCTGTCAGATGCGCAGCTCTGTTACATGATATCGGCCACCCGCCATTCAGCCACGTCACAGAGTTGGCACTAAACGACATTAACCACGGCCTGTCGTGTGCCCCAACGATGACCACGCGGGTTGCGGAGTTTAGCAACAGCTTGGGTGTTAATGGCACAGATGAACTGCATGAGGCGTTAGGTATTAGGATTGCTGATAGGCTATTAGAGCATGTAGCGCGCAAGGCTCAGCTAAATGTGCACCCTAACCGCGAAGAAGCGTGCTGCCAAATGCTCTATAAACTCGTACATAGTTTATGTTTGGATATCCTAAAAGAAACAGGGAAGAACGAAGGTGATTTTCTGTGCGCTGATATACATGGCATTATCTCCGGCCCCATGGACGGTGATAGACTAGACTATGTTGTAAGAGACCTTGAGAATTCAGGCTTTATGAAGAGCAGGGCAGCCGATGAACGCCTATTGACATCTATGCGTCTTATGCAAGTTGAAGAAAGGTTCTACTTCTGCCCTGACATTCGAGCGCTAAGCGCGATAGAGGATTTTTTCAAGCTACGGTGGTTTCTCTACAAGTATGTAGTCTTCCACCACAGAGTAAGGAAGACAGACGCCCTCTTGACACAAACTGTAACAGGCCTCGCGACCAGGTATTTAATGGACCAAGGTGCCGTTCTAACCGAAAAGGGCCGCGCGCTTCCCATGGATATTTCTGGGCTGTGGCGAGCAGTGGCTAATGGTGACCGTGATGCTGACAAGGTGTATTTTGATGACCTTGTGCAGTGGGACGACGCTTGGATGCTTACCGTGCTGCGCCGCCATTACTACGAGGAGTACCACAATGGTCAGGACGAGTTGAAGTTCCAGCTAGAAGAACTCCTATCTAATCAGAAACGCTATAGCTCGCTTGTCAAACGGACTAATGATTTTCGTCAAATAGACCAGGCCTGCGTGCAGGCCATGAACGCAGCCAGCGAGTGGCTGCCGGAACCGCTTAGGGCATCCTTTGAGCAGGCTAAGAAGGTAAAAAGCGGGGGATTCTTCTTAGGGGCTGCGAAGGCACTTATGGATGTAGACGATAGCAGTAAGTTCCAAGAGATTGTCCACCATGCTGCTCGCGCAGTCCTAGGTAAGTACCTAGTGCAGTTTAACAAGAATAAGGCATCCGTGTTAGACCCATATGTGCACTGCCAAGGAGAGGCGGTGCCGTTGTCAGAGGTGTCTTCAATTAATGCAGAACTGGACAGGAACTGGTCTCTGTTCCCAGTGTTTTTTCTGTACTTCACCGGGGAACATAAAAATCTCACTTCACTCAGAAAACAAATAGGAGAAGAATTAGGAAAAGGTCTGTCAAAACACTTTGTGCCCGGATATAATGGAGCAAAAGGAGGAGAATGAATGGTTCCAGTTAAAGAGTCGCCCATATACGAGCTTGTGCAAATTGTTTTATCAAAGAGTGAGCCGTTCACCATCGACCAGATCCTCATTGAGGTGAAGAAAAAACAGCTCGGATTTGATGACGATGACGTAAAAAGACGCATTGACAGGCTAAGAGATGCCGGTGTCCTCCGTAAGACGGGTGTGCGCTACGCTAGAACTGAGCTAATTGCGAGGTAAAGCACCGGGAAGCACCGGGGACGGAGCCTTTTGCTTTACACTAGCTGCTGGGAGGCTGTCCGCTTGCCGCAGCGACTAACGACCGACGCTGAACATGCGCTTATACTCCTGCCTTAGGCGGGAGTTTTTCCTTAAGTGCACGCGCACGCCAACGGTCTTGAGGTAGGATTAGTGCTCAATTTTGGTTCATCGCTAACACATAAGCGAAAGCATGTGCCAGTGCGTGTTAGAGCCTGATTCAAAGGCCCCTGTGCTCAACTCCTAATCAGGGCAGTAAGGTCAATCAGGCTCTGGTTATCCTGAGGATCTCCGGTAATTTAGAGCCTGATTTCACTGATTACCTGCCGTTGTCACTGCTATTGCGACTCCCTAGTCCCTGCAAAAAGGCCTGCACATCCCTAGCGTACAACGCCCGCAGTTTGGCCACATCTTCTAAGACAATTCGCACCTTTCGTTCATCTAGGTCATAGGAATAGGCGTGCCGGAACACATGCCTGAACGCACGCAGATTATCTAGCAACATGTAACTATCCTGCGTCAGGAGAGCGGGCCTTACGCCTTCAATCGTGTAGGTCATTCTTTTTAGCAGTTCGGTGTGATAGCGCGACTTGTGGTCGATGTTGTTTTCAAAGGCAACAGATACGGCCTTAAAGAGGTCTTCAAATGCGCAGTACAGGTTGTGGAGCTGATAGGCAAGGCTTTCGACGGCTATTTTGCCCCTCCGCCCTTTACGTTCGTCAATCTTCAAGTATATGTTCTCAATCTCTTGGGTGCGTGACTGCAGTTCTGCCTGTAGTAAGGCTACCCTTTCCTTTTCCACGGTATCCCTTCCTTTACTATTGTACTAGCCAGGCGATGTCCCTCTAATTGCACGACATCCACTTCGTCTATGCCCACTTCTCTTGAGAGAAAAGCCGCAGCGGTAAAATAATCTTCGTCCCGCAGCCCTGCGAAGGCTATATCCAAATCCGAAAGCTCGTCGAACCCCTGCTGCCTTGCCACGGAACCAAATACATAGGCTTTATCAAACTGAAGCAACAGGGACAGCTTATCTAGGGCTTGCATGGCAGCGTCTAGCAATCGAACGCGAAGTTGCTCCCGCGCTTGCTTTTTCTTGGCACGCGCGCTGTCTAGGATATGGGTTGACCACATAGCAAATTGCCACCCCCAATGCTCTTCCACAATACTACAATAGCATGATAAATAGGCCCTAGCAAGGCAGGCAACTGCGCTAGGATCTGAGTATCCCCGGTAGTTTAGAGCCTGATTTCACTGATTACCCTGATTGGAAGGAGAGACGCTTATAAAGGCCCCTATGAAGGCCCCTGAGGTGAAAGCCCCTGAGGTCAACTCCTAATCAGGGCAATAAGGCTAATCAGGCTCTGGTTATCCTGAGTATCCCAGGTAATTTAGAGCCTGATTTCACTGATTACCCTGATTTGGAAGGAGAGACGCTTGTATAGGCCCCTATGAAGGCCCCTGAGGTGAAGGCCCCTGTGCTCAACTCCTAATCAGGGCAATAAGGCTAATCAGGCTCTGGTTATCCTGAGTAACCCCCGTAGTTTAGAGCCTGATTTCACTGATTACCCTGATTAGAAGGAGAGACGCTTATATAGGCCCCTATGCAGGCCCCTGAGGTCAACTCCTAATCAGTGCAATAAGGTCAATCAGGCTCTGGTTATCCTCCACTTCAGATCATCCACGCCGGGACAGCCCAGACGTGTCTGTCTATGGGCAAGAGGTTGTTAGCCATGCAGACAACCGCGCCCGGGCCGATGCTTGCTTTAAGGTGCGGGTGCGCCTCGGTTCGCAGAGAGTCGGCGAGCGGCTGCAATAGATGGAAGTGCTTACCCGCATCTCGCCCGGGGGACGCGGTTTTTTTAATTTCGATGGGGTAGAGGGTGCCGTCCCAGTAGATAAGCAGGTCGATTTCCTTTTGGTCTTTGTCGCGGTAGTAGTAGAGAGGGGGTTCCTTGCCGGCGTTAAGCCACCCCTTGTAGATTTCCGCGAACACGAAGCTCTCAAAAAAGGCGCCGGACATCGCGCCGCGCTCTAGCGTTTCGGGGCTGGCCCACTTAAGTAGATACGCACACAACCCTGTGTCCAGAAAGTGTAGAAGCGGCGACTTAACGACCCTCTTTAGGATGTTGTTGTGATAGGGCTGCACGAGCGCCACAAGGCCGGACGAAACCAGTATGGAGAGCCACTTCTTGGCTGTGGGCGCGCTAATGCCGCAATCCTTAGAGATTTCCTCGTAGACTATAGGTCGGGCCGTGCGGGCGGCAACCACCGTCATAAAGTTGAAGAACGACATTTCGTCCGCTACTTGTGTAAGGTCGCGGATGTCTCGTTGCAGATAGGTATTAACGTAAGCGCGGTAGTAGGCCTCGCGGTCGATGGCATGGGCGTAGAGGGCCGGCATGCTGCCCTTAAATATGCGGGCATACAGCTCGTGGAGTCCGAGTTTCGCTTGCTGTGGCGCGGCTTTGGCCAAGAGCTTCTCGGGCACAGGCAGAAATGGCTCAGAGTGAGTGCCGTGTATCTCGTGGGTAGACAAGCCAAGCAGATTGACGATGCCTACTCTCCCGGCTAGGGATTCGCTGACGTTCTGCATAGTCTGAAAGACTTGCGAGCCCGTCAGCCAAAACTCGTCTGTGCGCCGCGTGGAATCTACATGCATCTTGATGTAAGGCAGCAGTTCGGGGGCGTACTGAATTTCGTCGATGATGACGGGAGGCGTAAAACGCTGCAGAAAGAGGCTTGGGTCCGCCTTGGCCAAGCGCCTTAGATCGGGGTCATCTAACGTGACATACTTGCGTTCGGGGCCGGATAAGCTTTGCAGCATGGTTGTTTTGCCCACCTGTCGCGGCCCTGTGACCAGCAAAACGCCAAACATGCCCGCCAATCGCTTGATTACGGGCTCTACAGCCCGCGTAATGTACAAGCTAACTCCTCCCCACCGGATGATGTGGCGATTCCAAAACATAGATTTAGTATAGCCATACAGCAGCTTGGAGTCAACAGGTTGGCAATAAGGCTAATCAGGCTCTGGTCATCTATCGTTAGTTTCCCACTTCCCAAGGTATCGCAACGCCGGGCAGCACCTTGGCTAATGCCTCATCAAGTATACGCATATACTCCTGCCTTAGCGCGGGAGTTTTTCCTTCGCAGCGGGTGACAATCACCGGCCCGGTGTTTGATGCTCTAAACAATCCCCAACCCTCCGGGAACTGCACGCGCACGCCGTCGACGGTAATGGTAGCGTATTGCCGGGCGAGGACTTGCGTAAGCTCGTCGACCACGCCAAACTTTAGCTCGTCGGGGCAGGGGATGCGCGTTTCGGGCGTGCTGTAGTAGGTGGGGAGCGTGGCTATTAGCGAAGAAAGCTTGTCAGTGCTGTGCGAAAGCAGCCTAAGCAAGCGACCCGCGGCGTAGAGAGCATCGTCAAAGCCGTAGTACTCGTCCGCAAAGAAGATGTGTCCGCTCATTTCGCCGGTGAAGACGGCGCCAAGCTCGCGCATGCGCGCCTTGATTAGGGAGTGCCCGGTTTTGGTGAACTCGGGCCGGCCGCCGAGGCGCACTATTTCGTCCACTAAGCCTTGTGAGCACTTTACTTCCACCAGGCAGGTGGTGCCCGGGTGCTTGGGCAGTATCTCGCGCCAGAAGAGGGCCATAAGCAAATCGCCCCAAATGACGTTGCCGAGGTCGTCCACCACGCCAATGCGGTCGCCGTCGCCGTCAAAGCCGATGCCGAGGTCTGCTTTCTCCGCGAGCACGCGCGCGCGGAGGTCCACAAGGTTCTTTAGCTTGGTGGGGTCGGCCTCGTGGTTGGGGAAGGTGCCGTCGGGCGTAAAATAGAGCGGTATGTAGTCGATGCCTAGTGCCTCTAAGAAACGTTCCGTAACCGGGCCGGCGGTGCCGTTGCCGCAGTCGACCACCACTTTAAGCCGGCGCGGGCCGAGCCTTATTTTTTCGGCCAACATAGCGACGTAGGGGGTGAGGATGTCATAATGGATTGTCGCTTGTGGCTTGTCGCTTGTCGCTTGCAGGTGGTTGCTGCCGGCTGTTGGCGGCTGGTGGCTGGCGGCTGGCGGCTGGAGCCTGGCGGCAATTCGCTCTATCTGCTTTATCTCCGCCCCGTGGATGGTGGAGGGGCCAAGCAGCACCTTCATGCCGTTGTCGGGCGGGGGGTTATGGCTGGCGGTGACGATAAGCCCGGCGTCAATGCCGAGGTGCTTGGCGGCGTAGTAGAAGGCAGGCGTGGTAACCATGCCGATGTTAACGACCCGCATGCCGCGCTCACGCGCCACGTCAAGAATGGTAGCCACGATGCGGGGCGAGCTCAGGCGGCAGTCGTGGGCGACGAGCATCTCTCTCCTGCCGTGGGACTCAAAATATGTAACGATGGCCTGGGTCAGGCGGCGCAGGTCGGGCTCAGCAAAGTCCCGCTCGGCGTTGCCGCGAATATCGTATTCACGAAAGATCTGTGGGTTTATTGGCACAAGAATATCCCCTTTCGAAGCAAAAGGGACGGAGCCTTTTGCTTCACTCTAGCGGTGTCCAGTAACGTATAGGAATGTTCGCGGCAAGTACTGGGAGTTCCTGCGCCAGCCCGTGAAGCAACGGGTGAAGCAAAAGGCTCCGTCCCTTTTGCTTCCTTTTCCTTTCCTTTTGATTTTTTTCGCGTTCGACATACTTCGACTAAATGGTGAATGTTCTAGTGTTAGAATAGCGAGAGAATTTGATATGCAGCCTAAAAATAAAGAAAAGGTGTGGGGTGGAATGGGCGATAGTCTGGTGTGGTACCTATTAATGGCAACGGGGGTAGCGGTGGTGACCTTCGGCTACTGGCTGCGCCTACAAGTAGCTAGGGAACGCAGCTTGCGTCGGCGCGGGCTTAGCTGGCGAAAGGCTCAGTACTACGACTCCTTCATTGCGACTCTCAGCGCAGAACAAAAGCGGCGTTTTTTCAGCCTAGATGAAGGAGAGCAGTACAAGATGTACATGGAGTGGTCTTTGCGGGAAGGGCAGGGCGTCGGCGGCGTTGGGGGTTTGTATGGTTAGCAAGTGCGGCAGGATAACCGCAGTTGGTATAGAATGAGTATTACTGTAGGAGATAAGGCAAGAGAGTAAAGGGTGGTGGGTTATGGGGTTTCTTAGACGAGTGAATGCCATGTACCATGCTCTGTGGTGTAGTCTCCTAGCACCAGGAGGGATTGACAAGCAACGGGAGGCAAACAATGGGCAAGAGGAAGCAGCCTGCGCCGAGCAAACCAACGAATAAGTCAGCGGGTAACCCAACAGGGGAAAAGGGCGGCTCGGCACTAACCGCAAGGCGCGCATTGCTTGCAGTGGTGGTAGCTGTCGTCGTGCTGTCTCCTTTTGTCCAAGGGCTTTATTGGCCACAGGACAAGCTGTTAGTTAGTGCCGTGGTTTTGGCCCTAGCTTGTGGAGCTCTAGTGTTTGGTGTGGGTAAAAAACCCCTCCCATGGTCCTTAGGGCACGCGCTAGGAAGTCTGCTGGTGCTCCTGTATGCCATGGGGCTGTTTCGCCCTGCGTCTATGAACGGAGCACTGCGCGGGTTGGTGCTCTGGGCGGGCTTTGTGGCCCTCTATTGGCTGGTCTCTTCCTTAGAACTGGGTGAGCGGGAAAGAAAACTGCTGCTTGGAGGCGTAGTGGCAGGCGGAGCAGTGCTTGCCCTAGTAGGTCTTGCCGTATACAGCGGTGTTTACGATGCTCCCGCGCAGTTAGTGGGTGGGCGCATCTCCGCCGGCTTCGAGTACCCAAATGCCACCGCGAGCCTGTTCATGGCGAGTCTCTTAATCAGCATAGTCTTGGGCTTTCAGGAAACTAGCCTACCGTGGCGTGTGCTTTGGAGTGCGTCAGGGGCAGTAACTATCCCCGCATTTTTGCTTACGCTTTCGCGGGGAGGCTACTTGGCCTTGGCGGCAGGTGTGCTTCTGACTGTTGTCGTCTGTTACAGGCGCTTTTTCGAGCTCTTCTCTTTCCTGGTGTTTATGGGTGCGCCGGGGCTTATAGCAACGTATTTGATGGTAACGCAGTCGGGGCTCACCGTGCTTCTTGCCGTCCCTGTGTTGGCGGGGCTGACGGCGCTTGCGGAGGCGGGCTTGGTGCAAAAACATGCCCGCACGGCAGGCAAAGCCATACTCGCCTTGGCCCTCGCCTTGGGTGTGGCCTTAACGGTTTTTGGCGCAACGCGCGTTGTGCCTGCGGAAGTTGCAGGCTATTTTTCGCGTATTACCCTGCGCGGGCTGCTTGACGACGGTCGCTTTGTCTTTTTCGAAGACGGGCTGCATGCACTGCGCGGGTCTCCGCTCTTAGGTTTTGGCGGTGGGGCGTGGAACGCTGTCTATCCTCGCTATCAGAGTTTTCATTACGGTACATTGCGTGCCCATTCGGATCCGCTGGACATAACGCTTGAGATTGGTATTCTGGGGTTGGTCATCTATCTTGCCTTTATGCTCGTTAACATGTACTGGGCATGGAAGCGGCGCGCTGAACCTGCGGCTGCGGCGATCGGCATCTTAGCCTTTGCGGTGCTCTTCCATTCCGTAGGAGAAGCGCTCTTGGCCTTCCCCTCTATGTACTTGCTGCTTTTTGCCGCGCTAGGGGCGCTTTCCGCGCAGGGCAATCGCTACGCTTTCCGGTTTGACATGAGGCCTGTGCTGGCACCGACCCTTGGTCTGCTGCTCTTGCTAGGCGGTGCTCTCTACTTAGCTGAGCTGGAGATGGCGCGCGTGCCAGCTTTAGCGCAGGCAGGGAAAGTAGACGAAATCATGGCCAGTCTCCAGCGCACACTCAGTGTTAACCCATGGCATGCTGACGCGCGGCGTGAGCTGGACAACATGATGCAGCACCGTTCGCTCCCAGATGCCGCCCAGCGCGCGAACCTAGAGGCACTTCTGCGGCACGAGCCGTTTGACCCACGTGCCACCAACCTGCTTGGGCACTGGCATGCTGCGCGTGCTAATCACGCTGCGGCTGTGCGTTACCACGAGCGCAGCATGGCGCTACAGCCACGCAATATCCAAAACTATGAAACACTAGCCTTGACCGCAGCCTCGGCGGCGCTTGCCTATCGGGCAAGGGGGCAAGAGGGGTGGCAATCTTACGTAGACAAGGTCTTCTCCGTGCATCAGCAGTTTGAGCAGGTGCGTGCCGCCATACCGGAACACCTCCTGCCAAAAAGCGCAGTGCCTTTTGCCTTGACGCCTGCGTTGCAGTTAGCCCTAGGCGAGGGTTACCTTTTGCGCGCCAACCAAGCGGCTGCGCTGCCGCATCTTGTCGCTGCAGAAAGAAGCCGCGATGCGCAAATCGCGGCACGGGCTGGGCTCGTGCTGGCGCGGGTGTATGAGCTGCAGGGGCGGAGCCACGAGGCACTGGCACTTATAGCTAAGTACAGTACAGCCGCAGGACTCGCAGACTACATGGGGTTTTTACGGCTAGCAATCAGATAGTCTATTTACTTTCGCACCTCTATGCTGTTAGTGAGCCCGTGCCAGAGCACCTCAAACCCTAGTGTTTCGGCCAAAAAGCGCAGCGGAACCAAAGTGCGGCCGCGCTCGACGAAGGGGGCTACGTCCAGCGAGACACGGTTACCGTTCACTGTGGCTATCGTTGAACCGATAGTCAAATGGACGGCAGTCGCGCCGTAGGTCACCGTCACGCTTTGAGTCGCTTCTTGCCAAGTGACCGTCGCCCCCAAGGCCTCGGCCACAAACCGTACGGGAACCACAGTGCGCCCCTGCACAATGCGCGGGGGAACTTCCAGCATAAGTAGGGTGCGGTTAAGCGTTGCCGTTGTGCTACCGGGAACGAGCGCGATATGCACCCGCCAGTCGGTCGTGACCGTGAGCGCTAAGGACTGTTCACTGACATTGCCTGCCTGGTCAAGCTGGCGCAGGCGCAATACGTGTTGGCCCGGCACAAAATCCCTTTGCATCCTGTACTGTCCCCGCAGGTCAGCTTGCACATCGCCCAAAAACTGGTTCCCCACAAAGAGCTGAATGGTGGCTAGGGCCTCGGCCATGCCGGAAAGTGTGACGTTTTGTCCGTTTACTGCGACCCCGATACTGGTCAGGCGCCCTGGCGGCGTCGTGTCCACCAATAGCGCGAAAAGTCCCGTGTGCGTAAATCTGCCCGTTAGGGTGTGGGTGTCTGATGCAAAATCTGTCAAGACGCGTTGCCAGACGCCCTCAGACGCATGGTAATAGTAAAGCCCAAGTGCACTCGGTAATACTCCGGCGCTAGGCACCATGACGCTAAGTGTGTACTTGGTATCGAGCTCTGGCAGACGAGCGCCAGCCTGCTCAACCCAAAAGTGAAACGGATTCCCGATGAGTCGGTTGTTGCCCGTCAACCCTGCCACGGCAGTGGCATTAGCAGTCTGTAATGTCAGCACAGTGCCAAGCGGCATGGCGTGGACTTGAACCGAAACGGTGGGCTGCTCAAAGCTGATAATTGTTGGCATGAGCGGGCTAGCCTCGACGACGACGATTTCTGGTGCGCCCGCGTGAATGACTCCCAACGGAAGTATAAGGGTTAGCATCAAAAAGCACTTCCACAAACGGCTGGCATGTTTCAATATTACTTCGCCTCCTAACTCATTTTGTAGAGGGATGATCGCGCGAGAATTTACTGAAACACTAGTGCAATGCAGAATATTTTGGTATCATCATACTACAGAAGACAACACTTCACAACGGAGTAATGTAGTTGTTGAGGAAAGGGGTGAACGCAGGAAGGCTGTTTTGGTTGTTGCTGTACGGACGAGCCAACAAATTAGGGGGTAGGAGATGATTTGATGAAGACATTCAGGAGAAAATTGTGGTCTGTACTTGCAGCTTTGGTGCTAGTGCCAAGCCTTATAGCACCTGCTATCGCGGCTGTGCCAGCCGCAGTGCCTTTGGGCTACGCAGAGGTTCAAGCTACGGCCGACATTCTCCGCACTCGCTTTGTAGACTACGACTTAACATCAAGCAAACCCATCTCAGTCATCGTTGAGCTGGCGGGGGAGCCGCTCGCGGTCATCGAGGAAAGCCTGCACAACCAAGGGGTTGTCGTGACGCAGGCGATGCAAGGAAGTCTCTTGCAGCGCCTTGATACGAAGAGGGCGCAAGTTATGGACGCCCTGCGCGGCGCAGGAATAGCGGCTACTACTCGTCATAGCTACGCGCTGACGTTTAACGGCATAGCGATGCAAGTTCCTGCTAACCAGGTGAAAAAGCTTCTGAGCATACCTGGTATCATTGATGTCTTCCCAGACATCGAAATGCAGGCCACGGGGCTAGAACACAGCCTTCCTGCGATACGTGCGCAGCAAGCGTGGGCCATCCCGCCCGGGCTTTCGGGTAGCGGCATTTTAGTGGCGGTGCTTGACACCGGTGCCGACTACATGCACCCCGACCTCGGTGGCGGTATCGGCCCCACATTTAAGGTCATCGGCGGCACCGACTTTGTCGATGACGACAACGACCCTATGGAGCGAAAAAACGACCCAGGCATCAACCCTGCCACAGGCCGTGACTGGAACACCTCGCACGGCACGCATGTGGCCGCTACGGTGGTCGCAGTAGCGCCTGAGGCTAGCTTATACATAATCCGCGTCCTCGGGCGCGGGGGTAGCGGTTCCTCCTCCGACGTAATGGCAGGCATTGAGCGCGCGGTACAAGTAGGCGCAGATGTCGCCAACATGAGTCTAGGCGCTGCGCTAGCTCACCCGGATTCCCCATGGGCGCGCGCTGTCGACAACGCAGTCCGTGCTGGCGTGGTGTTTACAGTTTCTGCTGGCAACAGCGGCCCTGGCGAACGTACAACCGGCACATACGCTAATACCCGCCTCGGCATTGCCGTCGGCTGGGCGGATACCACGCCCAAGCCTTTGGTTCTGCCGCAGGGGGGCACAGCGCCTTTTGTCGGCGGGCTGATGACCTTCTCCCCGGCTCTTGCGCCCTTAGGCACGCCGGTTGAGTTCGTGTCGGTCGGCTTAGGGAATGTCCCCGCAGATTTTAGGGATGCAGGCGGCAACAGCTTAGTCACCGGCCGCATTGCCCTGATGGAGCGCGGCGGAGCAGCGTTTGCGGTTAAATCGCGCAACGCTCGTGATGCCGGTGCAATCGGCGCGATTATCTTTAACAACGTGGCCGGGACATTTGGAGGCACCTTAGGTGATAACCAGCTGGGAGATATCCCGACCCTGTCGCTAAGCCGCGAAGACGGCTTGGTGCTGCGCGCCATGGCTGCAGGCACTAGGTTTGTGACTTTCTCTATGGGAGAGCATCACCTGATGTCGCCGTCAAGTTCGCGCGGTCCTGACGCTCTGCTCGGCATTCTGCCGCATGTGTCGGCACCCGGGCAGAACATAACTGCAGCTTACCCCTTCCCCGGCACTGACGGCAGCCACGTAAGCGGTGCCTTCCAGCGCGTGGCAGGCCCCGGCAACCCGTGGTTTGGCACTATCAGCGGCACTTCTATGGCCGCCCCGCACGTCGCCGGTGCTGCGGCGCTGATGCTCCAGGCTAGGCCGACGCTTACGCCTGAACAAATCCGCCTAGGGCTAATGAACACGGCGAGCAATATGGTGAACATCGACGGACGTTCCTTCCGCCCGATTGACCAAGGTGCAGGGATGATTAACATCCACCACGCCATAACGGCGGGCCTACGCGTTGCCCCCGGCATGCTCAACTTCCGCGAGGTGACCGTGGGCGAAACGCAGGCGATGCTTAACCTTGAAAGTCTGCGCACGACGAGCGCGGTATTCCGCACGCGGGTGGAGAAGTTTAACCCCGCGCACGCCTATGAAGTGCTTGTGCCCACTCAAGTCACAGTCGGCGCAGGAGCTCGGGTCAATGTACCTGTGGCGTTATTTGTCGACGCGGCACTGCCACTTAGTGTGCCCGGCACCAGTGACTACACTGGCTACATTGTCTTGGAGAATGTCGCCAACCCTGCCGATAGCTACCGTGTGCCCTTCTTCTTCGTCAACGGGCAAGTGGTCAGCCAAGTCACCGCGACGCCTGACGCCTTCTCGCCCAACGGTGACGGTGTTCAGGATACGACTACCATCTCGTTTGTACTAGGCCGTGCGGCTCATGCCACGCGCATCATGTTAAATGGATTCCTGCCGGTAGTTCCGGATGGATTCACCTATCATGTCGCGATAGCGACCTTCGGCCCGCTGCAGCCCGGCAGGTACTCGTTTGTCTGGAACGGGGCCGCACCAACTGGCTTCACTTCGCCGGATCGGTTTGGCCAAATCAATGTTCAGGTACAACCGACATCGGGTGCAGCCTGGACGCCCGCCCTCAGCGCGAGCCCGACCATTTCCCCCGGGTTTGCCCGCCTCCAGATAGACACTACCCCACCAGCATTCCACAACGTCACCCCCGCAATCGACACCACAACTGCTAACCGCGTGCGAGTTCGCGGCGCGGTAGACGACCTCTTGATTAGCAACGTAATGAGTGACGGCGGCTCGGTGTGGGTGAACGACCAGCTCGTCCCCATCCGCAGCGGAAACATGCCCATACCCCCGGCTCCCGCTGGTGCGGTCTGGGATTGGGCGACGTTTGAGTCGCAGTCCATAACGGCAACTCTCGCCGACAACAACACAGCCACTTTGCGCGCGCGTGACGCCGCCGGCAACGAGCGCACGCAAACCCTTAACTTTACCGGGCTCGTGGTCAACAATCCTACGGCAACAACGGTTCTTGCCACCACGACGGAAGTACGGGTGCAAGGAACTGTCGTGCTGGGCATGACTCTGACCATTAACGGCGCCCCTGCCACATATGACGCATTCGGCAGATTCGACGTTACGCTGCCGCTTACTTTCGGCACAAATACCTTTACCGTAACAGCCGGTGTGCCTGCTTGGGGCGCGGCTTTCACCCCCATCAGCCGGCAGTTCACTGTAGAGCGCCCAATTCCGGTTGCGGGGATCATGGTGACCCCGCCCTCCGCAGAGTTGCGCGTAGGCGGCACCGTACAACTAACCGCTACAATTGCCCCTCCCACGGCTACAGTACAAACAGTGACCTGGCTATCAAGCGACACCGCAGTGGCCACTGTTTCCCCAACTGGGCTAGTCACGGCAGTAGGGCTCGGTACAGCTACAATTACTGCTAGGTCGACTGACGGTAACCTTGCTGCAAATGCCAGTATTACCGTAGTACCAACGCCTGTCACCGCGATCAGCATCGCACCGCTGACGCCCAATTTACACCGCGGTCTAACCCTGCAAATGACCGCGACACTGACACCAGCCGACGCCACCAATCGGGCAGTGACCTTTACTTCTAGCCACCCGGCAGTGGCTACAGTCAGTGCAACAGGCCTGGTCACCTCTGTGGCGCTTGGCACTACCACCATCACGGCCAGAGCAGCGGACGGGGGCCTCACCGCCAGCACCGTTGTTACTGTCGTGCCGCCGATAAGGGTAACGGGCATTACACTGACGCCAGCTGCCCACACACTAGAACGTGGAGCGACTGTGCAACTTGCACCCACCATCCTGCCAGCTAATGCCACAAACCGCGCTGTGGCATGGCTTTCGACTAACACGTCGGTAGCTACCGTGAGTGGCACCGGGTTGGTGACTGCGGTCGCGCCTGGCGTAGCACATATTGCCGCTACTACGGTCGACGGACACCGCACAGCAGTTGTCACGATAACCGTGGTTCCGCCCGCAGGGGTTATCCCCGTCACAGGCGTAACGGTATCCCCTGTCACCGCTACTCTTTCCATCGGCGGGAACGTGCAACTGACGGCCACTGTTCTGCCCGCCACCGCTACTAACAGAGCTGTGACTTGGGCCTCCACTAACGCGGCGGTCGCTACTGTAGATGCCACGGGCTTAGTCACAGCGATTGCTGCCGGTAGCGCCCAGATAACAGTCACAACCGTAGACGGCCAGCACAGCGCTGTATCTAGCATCGTCGTTACGCCAGTAGCCGCGGGTGTGCGCGTTACCGGAGTGACATTAACTCCCACTACATCTACTCTCGCCGTGGGGGCAACAGCGCAGTTGACGGCCACGGTTCTCCCCGCTAACGCCACTAACCGCGCAGTAACTTGGCTATCTACCGCCCCGACCATCGCTTCGGTCTCTGCAGTCGGTTTGGTCACGGCAGTAGCCCCCGGCACCGCGCAGATTGCAGTTATGACGGCTGATGGTGGGCACGTGGCGTTGGCTACAGTCGTAGTGACGCCAGCAGATGGGGTTGTGCCCGTAACAGGTGTTAGCCTTACCCCGACAACTGCCACCGTCACTGTTGGCGGCGCTGTCCAGCTCACCGCAGCTGTTGCACCTGCTAACGCCACAAACAGAACCGTCACGTGGAGCTCCAGCAATACCGCATGGGCTACTGTCAGCGCGACAGGCTTAGTCACTGGAATGGCCACAGGCACGGTAACAATCACAGCGACCACCGCTGACGGCAACCATACGGCTACGGCGGTTATTACCGTCCTAGCCCCGGTTGGGGTTGTGCGTGTTACTGGTGTAACACTTACACCAGCCATGCATACCCTAGCTGTTGGCGGTACAGTTACATTGGTTCCTGTTGTGTTGCCACTGCACGCCACTAACCGCGCCGTCACGTGGCTATCGACTAACCCGGCTGCGGTTAGGGTATGTGCGAACGGCATTGTTACGGCAGTGGCTCCTGGGCTCTCCCATATCGTGGTTACCACAGTGGACGGGAGCCGCACAGCTGTGGTTACGGTAGTAGTTACGGCTGCGATTCCCTAGACTCTCCCTAGACCCTAGCCGACATTGAAGTCGGCAGCTGCCCCGGCCGCGCAAGTTGAATTGCGTGGTCGGGGGCTTATGTTCCCTAGCGTAGATTTCATTACAAATCGCTTACAAAAGACGAATGCTGCTATGGTTTCCTCACACTGTCCTATAAACTCAAGGCAGCTACGGTGCATTAGCAGCATGCCCTTTCACAGACCCTGCACTAAGGCGACCCTATTTGGGTAGAATGGTCGAGCGTCGTTAGCCGCTGGGGGAAGCACCGGGCAAGATTACCTAGTATTTCTAGGAGGTAAACGATGAAAAAACTGCTTGCTTTTGCGTTAAGCATAGCTATGCTGGCGACTCTGTTCGTCGGAGTAACTTTTGCTGCTACCCCAACTGCTACCCTACAGGTAACCCAGACAGGCACCGCTGCCTTAAACGCCGATATCATCCTACAGGGCGCATTGCTCCCCGTAGGCGGTGTTGGTGCAACTCTTCCTACTGCGATGTACAGTGTTATTGTGCAGCGTCGGCCGATTGGTGGAGCATGGGGGGCATTTGCCACAATTGCTACCGCCGTACAGACGCCTGCGAACCGCTCTTTCCATGCAGCTATTCGCTTGACTGGACATGGCGACTATCGCGTTATTGTAGCGGACAGCGCCGGAGCAGCGCTCAACGCCACCGGTGGCATTGCTACCCCGATCCTTGTCCACACTATTGGCACGGTCGCACGCTCAGCCCTAGCCGTAACTCCCACCGTCCCGTCGGTTGTGTGGCGTCTTGACAACGCGCTCGACATTCCAATGACTGTAACGCGTGTTGTTGGCGGAACGACAACGCATGTCCCCCTAAGTGACCTGCAAATCGTGGCTGCAACCTTTAACGGTCTCCCTGTGGCAGCAATCGGCCCAGTATCAACCGTTACGGGCAATATCCGGCAGTTTACGGTCACGAATCCTACCCCGGCTGTAACCAGCGGCACGATTAGTTTTACGGTACGTCACACTGACGACAACTGGGAAGGAGTCGCCCATATCACCGTTGCGCCGCGCGCTGCCTTTAACGCCAGCGTAATGTGGATACCTGATCCACCGGTTGCGCATCAGCCGCTGACCATACTCCTAACCTCAGCTTTCGATGCAGCAGGTCTAGGCATTGGTGCAGGCGTTGGCGGGGTGTCCCCGACATTCGCGTACACTCGCACGACTTTTGCGGGCCCAATTGCCGCTACAACTGCTCTGGTCGATCATGGCTCCCGCACAGTCACCCCGAACGCTCCTGGCGTGATTACCGTAACGGTAGAGTTCTACAGTGCGGCACATGCCCTTGTGGGGACTGTAACACGCGAAATCACCGTACCGCTCCACCGCATCACTGTCCCGGTGACTGCTCATCGGAGAGGCGACGTAGTTGCCCTGAGCGCCATCATCACCGATGCACTCGGCAACCGCATTAACAACGCTGAAGTGACCTTCACCGCAGTTCCTGCTGCTGGTCAGCCCGCCATGTTCCGCCGTAGGCTGGCAACTGCAGGCACGTTTGAGGACGCGGCTGCTGCTGGTAACAGCATTGTGATGCGCGGCGGCACCCCGCTAGGACACGGCCAAAGCGTAGTCAACGGTGAGTACTCCGTTGAAGTGACCCTCAACTCTATCGGTCAAATCGACATCTCTGTCAGAGACCTAGTGTGGGATGCTGAAGCAACGGCATTCGTGTATGCTCCTGGCCCAGAGAGACTGCAAGCGATTGCTGTTACGGCAACCGCTGGCTACACCGTCACTTTGGCCCATACCCTGCTTGCAGGTGGCGCTGCTGAAGCCGTACCGGTAACAGTAACCGGTCTTGCCGCAGGCGTAACCCCGAGCTTCTTCATCGGCACAACGCCAGTCACCGCAGTACCTACCGCAACTCCGAACGTATGGAACGTATCGCTGTCGGCAGCAGCCGCAGGCACGTTCACGATCACTGCCGCGAACAATGCTGTGTTGGCTGATGCCACAATAATTGGCACCACCACCATTACCGCCGTTGCTCCGGTTGTCGCCGTGACTCCCGCTGGCGGCAGACTCACTGCTGAGTTCCGCGATGTCATTACCGTGACCGTAACCGACCCGCGGACTAACGTACCAGTAGCCCGCGCTATCACCGTGGCTCCTCGGAACATCACCGCCCCTAACGGTGCAGCTCTTCCGACAACCACCATCGCCTCTATTGAGCAGCGCGCTGTAGCTACACCGACTCCTGCTTGGGGCGCGTATGTTGCAGCTACTTCTGCTAGCGCACAGCAATACCAGATTTTAGCTCACACTGCGGCACTATCGGTTGGTGGCGTAGCACAGGCTCCGCAGGTACGCATTACCGTAGCCGGCGCCCCTCCGACTGACCTCACCTTGCATGCAGCCACTTTGGTTGTCGGCCCAGCTAGCCTCGTGCGTGACAGCAGCGGTACAGTTACCGTTCGCTTGAACAACGCGCACGGCGTTGCTCTGACCGGTAGGGCTGTGAGTGTGACGGTTCCAGCTAATGTAGCTGGTGGCACAACCACGTTTAGCCCTGTCATCCCGACCGGTGGCATACTTGAGGTGGTTGTAGTCCCGTCGTTCCCGACAACCGGCGTAATGCCTGCCTCCGAGATTGGAATCTCGGTTACTCCTGACCGTGCAGTAGCCACTGCACTAACCGCAACGATTCCTGTTGTGGCTCCCCCGGCTCCTCCACGCGACACCGCTCGCCCAACCATCGAAGTAACTGCTCCTTCCGTAACAACCGACGCTAACGCGATGATCACCATCGTGGCTCGCGACAACGTTGCGGTTACCGGCATAATCTTCGAGGGCGCACCCGTGGCGATGTTCCCAGGCGCAACCGTAACGATTATGCGCACCGTTGCCTTGCGCGAAGGCCTCAACTCCTTCACCCTCTCTGTCACCGACGCAGCTGGCAACGTAACTGACCGCATCATCGTCATTGACCGCAGAATCCCCGCTCCGGTAGCGCACACCATTACCATCGGCAGAGCTAACCCTGCTATCGGCCTCGATGTGCCCGCTAACGTGCGCAACGGCCGCCTCATGGTGCCCTTCCGCTGGTTCGGTGAGCGCATCTTAAACGCCACCGTCGACTTCAGAGTTGTCGGCGCCGCTGAGATCGTCACCCTCCACCGCGGCAACATGCATGTTGAGCTCACCCTCAATAGCACCATTGCCAAGGTAAACGGAGTCCCGGTAGCCCTCGATGTAGCTCCGTTCGCCACCGGCGGCCGCACCTTGGTGCCTGCCCGCTTCTTGGCTGAGACCTTCGGCTATATCGTGAACTGGAACCCCGTCAACGACGAAGTAACCTTTACCGTAAGGCCATAAGGTAGCGCTTCAAAAGAGGAGGCCCCCGCGAGGGGGTCTCCTTTTTGCACTCTGGGTTAGGGCAGGGCGGTTGCTGCTTCGTTACTCAGTTCTAGCGGATTATTTGCATAACACAAGGAATTAAGCGTATCGGCGCGAATAACAGTAAGCGAGGGGAGTGTTTGTGATGAGAAGACTATCAAGAGTTCTAATCGCCAGCATCGCACTGGTATTATTGCTGGCAAGTTTCTTGTGGCAACCTAGGGCCACGGCTAGCAGCCTCTATAGCGTACTAACACAGGTCATGGATATGTTGCAAAGGGAATACTGGAGAGACATCGACGGCAAGACCTTAGTCCAGGGAGCCCTGCAAGGCATCGTTAACGCTCTAGATGACGAACATGCCTATTACATACCACCAGAGGTTTACGGGCTGTTGTTGTCGCAAGTAACAAGGACGCAACCAGGGATAGGTGTCAAGATTGAAATCGCTCCAGACGGAGCCAAGATAGCGCAGTTGTACAGGGCTAGCCCTGCCCTATCCGCAGGCCTAAAGATTGGCGACGTGATTACCGCTGTGGACGGGAGGGCTATTAAGGGTCTGGGCATTGCGCAGGTGATGAGCCAACTAGACGGCGAGGTAAATACCCTAGTTCGGCTCACCTATTACAGCGGTGATCCCGCTAGCGTCCAAACAGTCTCGCTGACTCGCCAGTGGGTGACCCCGCCCTCCGCTGCTTGGGGAGTGCACCAAGGCTATGGCTATATTAGAATTCTTACCTTCGGCGAGCACCTTGCCGCTGACGTAAAAGACGCTCTAGAGGCCCTGAAGGACACCCCTGGGATCATTCTCGATTTACGAGATTGCCAAGGCGGCTCTATGCAATCGCTTATGGCTGTCACACAGTACTTTGTGCCACAAGGTTTAATGGGTTTTGTCGAAAGCCGCGGCCAAAGGCAACCCTTACGGAGCCCCGGGCCTGGTCCTGCCAAACCGTTTGTCGCCCTTGTCAACGCAGGCACAGCCAGCGCTGCGGAGATACTAGCCGCAGGCATGAAGTATAGCGGCACTTTGCTTGTGGGGGAGATTACCTATGGCAAGGGTACAGCTCAACGCTGGCACGACCTCGGCCCCGAGTTAGGGGGCATTATCTACACCGTAGGCAATTACCTAGATATTACTGGAGCACGTATCGATGGGCGGGGACTCACTCCAAATGTCATCGTCGGGAATACGTTTACACGCATGCCGCAAGCTGCCGAGCGCGTTTCCGAGGAGTCCACATTGCGGTATGGCACCAAGAGCGCTGAAGTGGTGAAATTGCAGAAAGGCCTGCGGCTCCTTGGCTACTATGTGGGTGAGATCACCGGCATATACGACACCAATACGGCCAGCGCGGTTAGTCGATTCCAGCAGCGAGAGGGGCTCGCAGCAGATGGCGTTGCAGCGGTAGAGGACATCCGTCTGCTCAACCAGAGGTTACATGTTCCTCCAAGCATAGTCGATAACCAACTAGATCGTGCTGTCAACATCCTTAGGAACCCCCCGCGAAGGCCATGAAGCAGTGCGCTCCCCGAGCGACGAGCGACTAACGACAAGCGACCACACTCTCCATTACAAACAGGAAAACCCCCTGCGCTTCGCGAATTGACTAGCGAAAGAAAGCGACAGGGGGGTTTTCCTTTATGAAGACCATGATTAGACTGCGCATGAGCAATCACGACGCGCATTACGGCGGCAACTTAGTGGACGGCGCGCGCATAATGGCGCTGTTTGGCGACCTAGCGACCGAGCTCCTCATCCGCCACGACGGAGACGAGGGGCTGTTTGTGGCCTACGACAGCGTGGAGTTTAAGGCTCCAACCTACGCCGGAGACTATATCGAAGCGCACGGGGAGATTACTAAGGTAGGCAATACCAGTCGCAAGATGACGTTCGCCGCCTACAAAGTAATCCGCGCGCTTAACGACCCCGCCAACCCTTCTGCCGCCGAAGTGCTGCCCGAACCGCTGTTAGTGTGCCGCGCGAGTGGGACGTGTGTCGTTCCCGCTGCGAAGCAGCGGGGGAGAGTGTAGGTGGCTATCCGCTTTCCGCTATCCGCTGATCTGGAGGGTGCCGAGCTGTAGGATGAATAGGGGGAAACCACGTGGGTTTTGAGTTGATGAACAGACTCGAGGTTTTGTCTAGAGCGCATGGTTTGGTGATGCAGGTATATAGAGCCACCGAGAGTTTCCCCAAGGCCGAGCAGTTTGGGATTGTGAGTCAGATACGAAGGGCGGCTGTGTCGATACCAACCAACATCTGTGAAGGGAAGGGACGGGGAAGCGACTTGGAGTTCCTGCGGTTCCTTGCTATTGCCAGGGCATCTTTGCTTGAGGTGCGCTACCTAACCTTATTAAGTAAGGACTTGGGATATTGGGGTCCCGACACGTATCGCAAAATTGAAAGTGACCTAGATGACATCGCCTCGATGATTAGTAAGATGAATACAGCTGTTAGGAGGACGCTGAGCGAGCAACGCAGCGTTCGCACGAACCAATTAAGCGGAAAGCGGACAGCGGAAAGCCCCAGAAGGAGGTTTCCCACATGACTAAACTCATCATCACCGCCGCTTTAGTCGGCGCAGAAGTTACCCGCGCGCAAACCCCATACCTACCCCTTACTCCGGCGGAGATCGCCGAGGAGGCGTATCGCTCTTGGCAAGCCGGTGCGTCAATAGCACATATTCACGTGCGCGACAAAGACGGTAAGCCTTCACAGGACCCGGAGATTTTCCGCGAGACGATGCGCCTGATGCGCGAGAAGTGCGATCTAATCGTGCAGCTCTCTACCGGCGGGGCGGTGACGGCGAAAATCGAGGAGCGCATCGCGCCGATTACCCTGAGGCCCGAGATGGCCACGCTTACCGCGGGCACCTGCAACTTTGGCGACGATGTCTTTATGAACTCGCCGCAGTACATGGAGCGCATCGCAAAAGCGCTGCAGGAGCACGGCGTTAAACCCGAGGTCGAGGTCCTTGAAACAGGCATGATTCAAAACGCACTTGCTCTGCTTAAAAAAGGCCTGCTAAGTGAACCGCTCCACTTTGACTTGGTGCTAGGTGTGCCCGGTGCCATGCCCGGTACGGCCAAGAACCTAATGCACTTGGTGGAAAGCCTGCCTGCGGGTGCCACTTGGACCGTCGCCGGCATCGGGCGCGCCGAGCTGCCGCTAGCCGTAATGGCCATTGTCCTGGGCGGGCACGTGCGCGTTGGCTTTGAGGACAACATCTATTACTCAAAAGGTGTGCTCGCCAAGAGCAACGCCGAACTTGTGGCGCGCATAGTGCGCATTGCCCGCGAGTGCGGCCGCGAAATAGCGACGCCAACTGAGGCGAGGGAGATGCTTGGGATAGCCGCCAGGCGCCAGCCGCCAGCCTCCAGGAGTAGTGTATGACGGGAGGACACGAAACGCTACTAGTGTGGCAGAAGGCGCACGCATTTGTTCTTGACGCCTACAAGATTACAGCGAACTTCCCGCGCGACGAGTTATACGGCTTGACCTCGCAGATAAGGCGCGCTGCTGTGTCCGTGCCGACCAACATTGCGGAGGGGAAGAACAGGGGATCCGACGCAGACTACGCTAGGTTTCTTTACATATCTCGCGCTTCTTGTGGTGAACTAGAGTACCTGCTATTGCTGGCTAAAGATCTCGGCTTGCTCCCCGAGCAGGAATATCGTAGGCTTGACGCGGAAGCGCGCACGGTCTCCAGAATGCTAAATGGACTACTTAAAGCGTTAGCTTCGCCTCCGACGGTCGTTCCTAGGGCTGGCGCCCGGCGGCTGGCGGCTGGCAGCAAATCCAACAGGAGGATGGTCACAAATGAGGAGTAAAGTTACATCACCCTCACATGCCCTCGCTTCGCTGCAGGACGGCATGTCAGTAATGATCGGCGGCTTCTTGTGCGTAGGGACGCCGGAAGGGCTAGTAGATGAGGTGCTGGCGAAGGGCAGCAAAGACTTAACCGTCATCGGCAACGACACCGGCTTTCCTGAGCGGGGCATAGGTAAGCTGATTGTCGCCAAGCGCGTAAAGAAGGCCATGGCCTCGCATATCGGCACGAACCCCGAGACCGGCAGGCAGATGCACTCAGGCGAAACCGAGGTCGTGCTTGTGCCGCAGGGTACACTCGCCGAGCAGGTGCGCGCGGCAGGCGCGGGTCTAGGCGGAGTCCTCACCCCCACCGGGGTAGGCACCGTAGTAGAAGAAGGCAAGCAGAAACTGACGATAGAAGGCAAAGAGTACCTGCTCGAACTGCCGCTTCACGCCGACTTTGCGTTGATTAAAGCATACAAGGCCGACGAGAAGGGCAACCTCGTTTACCGCCGCGCGGCGCGCAACTTTAACCCCCTGATGGCCATGGCGGCCAAGGTTGTTGTCGCCGAAGCAGAAGAAATAGTCCCCGTCGGCGCTATCGACCCCGACGAAGTAATGACGCCGGGGTTGTTTGTGACGTATGTGGTGCGAGCGGGGAGTTAGCTTCCAGCCGCCAGGCGCCAGCCACCGGCCGCCAGCTTTGGGCCGTGAGCTTTGAGCTTTGAGCCCACTAAGTGCTAAGTGCCAAGTGCAAAGTGCGAAATCCACCATCCCCACACGAAACGGAGGAACGTCCATGAGCAAAGACATCAAACGCGAGCGCATCGCGCGCCGCGTCGGCCTTGAACTTTCAGACGGTATGGTAGTGAACTTAGGGATTGGCATGCCGACCATGGTAGCTAACTTCTTGCCCCCCGGGGTAGACGTGTTGTTCCAGTCGGAGAATGGGTTTGTGGGGTTGGGGAAGGCTCCGGATGTAGGGACGGAGGACCGCGACACCACAAACGCCGGTGGGCAGCCGGTGACGATTGTCCCGGGCGGAGCCTGCTTTGACAGCGCCATGTCGTTTGCCATTATCCGCGGCGGGCACGTCGATGTGACGGTGCTCGGCGCGCTTGAGGTAGACGAGCGCGGCAACCTCGCCAACTGGATGGTGCCCGGCAAAATTGTGCCCGGCATGGGTGGGGCGATGGATTTAACCGTTGGCGCGCGCAAAGTAATTGTGGCGATGGAGCACACGGCCAAGGGCGCACCGAAAATTCTGCCGCTGTGCACGCTGCCCCTCACGGCCAAGGAGCAGGTAGACTTAATCGTCACCGAGATGGCCGTGATTGAGGTTACGCCGATGGGATTGGTGCTTAAAGAAGTGGCACCAGATACCACGATTGAAGCAGTGGTAGCGGCAACCGGGGCCAATCTAGTCGTCAGCGACGTCGCGGTGATGCCTTTTTAAGCCGCCGGCCGCCAGGCGCCAGCCACCAGCAGAGAGGAGGCTTTACGCTGTCCGCTTTCCGCTATCCACAAGGGACAAGCGACAAGCGACAAGCGACCGACGCATTTCCCCAAGGGACAAGCGACCGACGCATTTCCCCAAGGGACAAGTGACAAGCGACAAGCGACAAGCCACATTCACACAAGGAGGACTCCGCATGAAATTCTTTCTCGACACCGCTAACATAGACGAGATTCGCCGCTCTGTTAAACTCGGCGTTATCGCCGGCATAACCACGAACCCCACGCTTATCGCCAAAGAAGGCCGCGAGTTTTTCCCGACCATCAAAGAGATTTGCGCCCTTTGCCCCGGCCCTGTCAGCGCCGAAGCCATTAGCCTAGACGTAGAGGGTATGCTTAGAGAAGCGCGGGAGCTCGCGGCGCTCGCCCCAAACGTAGTAGTGAAAATCCCCATGACCGAAGCCGGGCTAGAAGCCGTGCACACCTTAGCGCAGGAGGGGATCAAGACAAACGTCACGCTTATCTTTACCGCCAATCAAGCCCTGCTCGCCGCCCGTGCCGGTGCAAGCTTCGTCTCGCCTTTTGTCGGGCGCTTAGACGACATCTCCACCCCCGGCATGCAGGTCGTACGCGACATCGCCGAAATCTTTGCCATCCACAACATCACAACCGAGATTATTGCCGCCTCTATCCGCCACCCGCAGCACGTGCACGAAGCCGCCCTCGCCGGCGCCCACATCGCCACCGTCCCCGCTAGCGTTATCAAGCAGATGGCGAGGCACCCGCTTACCGATGCGGGGATTGAGAGGTTCCTTGACGATTGGCGCAAGGTGGGTAAGTAGGGGTAGCACTTGGCACTTGGCACTTCGTAGAAGAATATGACGACGCGATGCTGGAACGACCTTGCTAGGAAGGAGCAGTGAGATGGCGGGGTTTGAGCAACTTAAGGTGTGGCAGGAAGCGCGGAGATTAGCAGGAGATGTGTACCGCCTCACTGACTCGTTCCCACTAAAAGAGCAGTACGGTATAACGTCTCAGGTTAGGCGTGCAGCGGTGTCGGTAATGTCGAATATTGCTGAAGGGCACGGAAGACACAGCAGGCCGGAGCTGTTACGGTTTCTGTACGTTTCGAAGGGCTCACTGATGGAAGTAAGAAGTCTCGTAACGCTGTCCAAAGACCTAGGGTTTCTTACCGGAGAACAGTCAGAACGCCTCCGCGATACGTGCAACACCGTAGGAGCGATGCTGAGCGGATTAATAGAAGCTACTAAACGCCAGATCAGAGTAGCGCGGCACGCCACGCTCCCATAGGTACTTTCTACTTGCGCATAGCCAAGCTCCAACTCTCCTAAGTGCAAAGTGCGAAGTGCTAAGTGCGAATCCACCAAGCAAGGAGGAACCCCCATGGAACGCGAACTCGCTCTCGAATTCGTCCGCGTCACCGAAGCTGCCGCTATCGCTAGTGGCCGCTTAATGGGCCGCGGGATGAAGGACGCTGCGGATAAAGCGGCGGTAGACGCCATGCGCGCTATGCTCGACACGGTGCAGATTAAGGGCACGGTCGTCATCGGCGAAGGCGAAATGGACGAAGCGCCCATGCTCTATATCGGCGAGCAGGTAGGCGGTGCGCAATTTCCGGAGGTAGATATTGCGGTAGACCCGTTAGAAGGCACAAGCTTGGTGGCGAAGGGCCTGCCAAACGCAATTTCCGTTTTGGCCGTTGCGCCAAAGGGAGGCCTCCTACATGCGCCGGATATGTATATGGACAAGATTGCGGTCGGGCCGGAAGCTAAGGGCTGCATAGATATAGAGGCGCCGATTGCCGATAATCTGGCACGTATAGCGCAGGCTAAAGGCGTTAAAGTAGAAGACCTTACTGTCGTTATTTTAGACCGCGAGCGCCATGCCGCGATAATCAGGGCGGTAAGGGAAGCCGGGGCGCGCATTAAACTAATTAGCGACGGCGACGTGGCTCCGGCCGTGGCTACGGCTTTTGGACAAAGCGGCGTGGATGTGCTGTTAGGCATCGGCGGCGCACCGGAGGGTGTGCTCGCGGCCGCGGCGCTTAAGTGTTTGGGCGGCGAGATGCAGGGGCGGCTCGTGCCGGGCAGTCAGCAAGAAGTAGAGCGTGCGCGCGCGATGGGCCTTAAAGATATTTCTGGCGTGCTGACGCAAAACGACTTAGTCAAGAGCGCCGACGTAATTTTCGCCGCCACCGGCATTACCGACGGCGACCTCCTGCGCGGCGTGCGCTACAGCGGCCCTAAAGCCACCACGCACTCGATTGTCATGCGCTCTAAGACTGGCACCGTCCGCCTGGTAGAAGCCACCCACGTCCTCGAACGCAAAACCTTCCTAAAGCGTAGTTGATGTAGGGACGTGCGTTCCGCACGTCCGCGGACGGAAGCAAAAGGGACGGAGCTTTTTGCTTCACAAGCGACACGCCCCACACTCGTTCCCACACTCATTCCTACACTTTTTTCACAATTACCGCTCCAATGCGCGGCAAATGCAGGATATACTAAAACCATCCTATGAAAGAGGTGAAGTCAGTGAAAAGAATACTGCTACTAGTCGTTGTGCTGGCGTTAGCAGCTCAAGTAGCCGCAGCGGCCACTCCACAACCCCAAGCGCCGCGCCCCGGCGCAGGAAACGGCATGGGTCTAGGCTTTGGCCAAATCCGTGCTGGGCTAAATGCACCTCCCCAAGCAGGCCAATTACGCAAGCGCGTAGGCCAAGCTGCCGACCAAGCTAAAGAACGCTTTGCCAAGTGCAAAGAACTAGCCGAAACTGACCCGGAAGCGCTTAAGGCACGCATGCTAGAGCGTCACGATGCCATGGTAGCTCGCGCAGAAGAGACATTAGCCAACAAGGCTAACCTCCCCGCCAAAATTGTGGCCGACCTAAAGGCAGCTCAGGCACGTATACTAGCCGAGGCTACCGAAAGAGCTAAGAGCGCAACCGACCAAGAGGCAGCAGCGAAGCGCCTAGCCGCACTGCAGGAGCGCCAGGCCCGCGTCCTAGCCGCCACCGAGAAGAACGCCGCACAGATAGCCGAAAGAATGATCAAGCATGCCGAGACTGTCCTCGCGAACGCAGCAGAGATTCGCGCCCGCATTGAAGCCGGCGAAGGGCTAGACATTATCCGTGAGAACGCGCAGCGCCGCATCGGGCAAATGCGCCAGCGCAGGCAAAACAAGCAGAACGCAGGGCAATAGACCTGCCGCCAGGCGCCGGCCGCCGGCCGCCGGGAGGGCTTTGACTAGTGGGCGTAGGGACGTGCCTCTGGCACGTCCGCGGACGTGCGAAACGCACGTCCCTACGTCGTTGTGGAGAGCGTGCGTGCTCTCCCTCTACCAGGAGCCAGGAGCCAGCGGCCCCCTCGTTCTACTAAGTGCTAAGTGCCAAGTGCTAGTGAATTTGCGTGTTCATGCAAATTCATGAACTGCGCCCCACACAGCCCACAGACCGTCGCGCACGAGGTGGTACAAGATATGCGCAAGATTCACGTGGTTGAAGACGAACAGGGAGTACGCGAGCTCCTAATGCGGTACCTCGAGCATGAGGGGTACCGCGTTTTTCCACATGCCAGTGGCGAAGGCGTCCTAGAGGCGATTGCGCAACACGGCGCAGACTTAATCGTGCTGGACATCATGCTCCCCGGGATAGACGGGCTCGAGCTCTGCAAACGCATACGCGCCAAGCATTCCACCCCTATCATTTTTGTCTCGGCGCGCAGCGAAGAGTTCGACCGCATTTTGGGGATTGAGCTTGGCGGCGACGACTATCTTGTAAAGCCGTTTAGCCCGCGCGAGCTTTTGGCCCGCATAAAGGCTATTTTTCGGCGCATCGAACAGCAAGGCTCGGAGCCGGGCACGACCCAGCACCTTGACCTCACGCTTGACCTTGCCGCCCGTGTTGCGCGGGTAGACGGAGTTACCCTCGAATTAACGAACAAGGAGTTTGAGCTCCTCAAGTACTTAATCGAGAACAAGGGGCGCGCCTTTACGCGGGAGCAGCTTCTGACGGCGGTGTGGGGGTACTCGTATGTAGGAGACAGCCGCTCCGTCGACGACTTGGTGCGGCGCATTCGCAAGAAGCTCGACGGCGTCTCGGCAGTGGAAGTGACGACCGTGTGGGGCTACGGGTATAGGGTCAATGCGTAGACTCAGCCTGGCGCAGAAAATCGCACTGACGAATACGGTGTTTGCGCTGCTAGCTTGCCTGATGCTCGCCTTAAGCGCCAACGTCATGCTGCGGCGCTACTTGATTCAGAGCGCGCAGACTGAACTCCACCGCGTCGCCACCATAATGGCAGGCACACTTGACGCGCCTATGCCCATGCATGGGGTGATGCGCTTTCGGGCGGCGCACCGCATGGTGGGGGCTGAGCTGGTGTGGGTGTCGCTGCAGGGGCGCATTCTGGCCAGCAGCAGTGTGGCTTTTCCTGTGGGGGCATTTGTTAACGTGCCCCTTAAAGACTTGGCACGCATGACGCGGGCAGAGCGCTGGCATCTGCAAACCGACGAGCACGTCTACGCTTTGGCGGAACTGCCGGGTACGCGCGGTTTTCTGATGGCCGTAGCACCTCTACGAGAACTGCGGGCGATTACGGCCGGCATTATGTCCATATTTATTCCGATTTCTGTTGTGGTTGTGTTGGCGGGGACATTGCTTGGGAGCTTCTGGACAGGCAAGATTTCAAAGCCGGTGCAAAGCTTAGCCTCTGCTGCACATCAAGTAGCTAACGGCAATTACCGCGCTGTCCCGCGTCTGGCGGGGGACGACGAGATTGCCGAGCTTTCGCATGCGCTCTATGCCATGGCCTTGCAGCTGCAGGCGGGCGAAGAGGCGCAGCGCGAGTTTGTGCAAAACGCCAGCCACGAACTAAAAACACCCCTGATGAACATTCAGGGGTATGCCGAGGCGCTAAAGGACGGCATCTACAGCGGAGACGAAGCGGCCAAGTGCCTAGACGTCATCGCGCGCGAAACAGTGAGGATGCAGAAGCTTGTCAACGACATGATCTATCTTTCTACCATTACCTCGCGCCCGGAGCGGTTAGTAAAAGAAGACGTGCGTCTCTGCGACTTGTTTGGCGCGGCCGAGGAATCGACGCGTGGCATTGTGGTTGAGGCAGGGCGCGAGCTTTTGGTAACCGAACCGCCCGATATTGTGCTCGCCGGAGACTTCGACAAGCTAGTGCGCGCGCTGACGAACCTTATAGCCAACGCTACTCGCTACGCGCGGCAAAGAATTGAGCTCTCCGCGGGTGTAAAAGGCAGTGCGGTGACTATCACTGTGCGTGATGACGGCCCCGGCATAGACCCCGCGCTAGGGGAGCAGGCTTTCGAGCGCTTTAGTCGCGGCGAAGGCGGGCAGACAGGGCTCGGATTAGCGATTGTCAAGGCCATCGTCGTTAGCCACAGCGGCACTATCACGGTAACCAACGACCACGGCGCCGTGTTCACAATCACCCTGCGGGTGTGAGAAGCAAAAGGGACGGAGCCTTTTGCTTCACAATGTCGCGCTCCTCCGTCCCTCAACGACATCCCTCCGCGTGGGCCCTTACGTCGGCCAAAACTTGTTCCCAGCGGTGTACCCAGGTGTGCTCGCAGAGCAGGCGTTCGCGGGCGTTTTGGGCTACTTGGGCGAGCTCGACTGGGCGGGACAAATAGTAGCGTAGCTTTTCTACCAGCTCCGGCAGGGAGCTAAATCCGATAATCTCTCTCTCATAAGCAAAGTATTTCTCCATTTCGGGGAACACCTGCGTAAAAACCGGCGTGCCGCAGGCGACCGCTTCAAACAGGCCTACTTTGACGTTGGTGTAACCGGCGACGGTCTGCGCAAATGAAACGTATGCTTTGCCGCTGTTTAAGGCGCGCACTTGCTCATCGCCGTTTACTTGGCGGCCGCGCGGCAGTATGCCCCAGCGACGCCACCCCTTGCCGTATAGGCCGACCCTAAAGTGCTTGTCCAACTCGGCGACCACGGGCAGGCGGTCGGCGCGGGCGTGCCCTACGATAATTACATCGTACTTGCGCTTGACATCCGGCAGCGGGCGGTGAAACCCCGCAGAGGCGGCAAACGGCAGCAGTCTGGCCTTAACCCCGATCTGGGCATAATCCTGAATCGACGCGGCTGCATTAGTGTAGTATAGGTCAAAGAGATTAGCGTAGAGCTTGCCTTGTGCGGCAAAGACATCAGGGTCTGACAACGCAATTCCCACGGTGACGATGCCCTGCGCGCGTAGCTCTAGGTGCATACTAGGCGTTAGGCTCATCGCGCCGGCGTTGCAGACGACGACAGCGGGCTCAAAAGACGCGACAACCTCGCGCACGCGGTCATCCCGCAGCCAATTTACGCTGTGAAAGTGCGGGTCGGCATCTTTGGCCACCCACGGCGAGGGCTGGCCAGTGTACAGTCGAGTATCGACAAGCTTGGCCTCGCACATAGTGGCGAGGTCTTTGGCCATTAGAGCGACAATATCGTTTTCGCCCATCCAGTAGCTGCCGAAGTGAAGGACTTTCATGGGGATCGCCTTTTGTGTGAAGCAAAAAGCTCCGTCCCTTTTGCTTCATCTGCCACAATCTTGCGGAGGAGATTCTCGAGCTTTTCGGTCAGGCGCTGTGCCTCGCGCGCCTCTCTGCGAGTGCCTGCCTGCAAAGCACGCGCTAAAGACTTTCGAGCACGGCGCCACAGCCGCTCGAGGTCATCCGCTGCTTTGGGCGGTACAGCCTGTCGCGTGCCTGTAGTAACCAGAACCGCTGCCTCGCGCAGGTCATACTGCTCGCCACAGCTCGGCACGAGGGCTCTCAGCCCCAGTTCAGCGTGCAGCAGCGCGGCGAACTCGGCTCTTGGGGTCGCCTCACCGTGTGTAATAAAGACGGCCTGCGGCTGATTCTTTATGCCGCTCACCCATTTGAAGAGCCCTGCCCGGTCTGCATGCGCCGACAGGCCCTCAATGCTATGGATGTTAGCGCGCACGGCTATTTCCTCGCCCAAAATGTTAATCTTGTTTGCTCCGTCCTTGATGCGCCTGCCTAACGTGCCCTCGGCTTGGTAGCCGACAAACAGAATATGCGCGCCTTCACGCCACAGACTGTGCTTTAGGTGGTGTTTAATGCGACCGGCCTCACACATGCCGCTAGCGGAGATAATGACGCAGGTCTCGGTCGACTCGTTTAGCGCTTTGCTCTCTTCCACCGTGCGCGTAAAGCGGAGCCCGGGGTAATCAAAGGGGGACATGTTGCGCTTAAGCAGCGCACGCGTTTCCTCATCGTAATCCTCTTGGTACTGGCGAAAGACCAGAGTTGCGGATATAGCCAGCGGGCTGTCAATATACACCGGTATGAGAGGAATCTGCCCGTCGCGGTACAGACCATTTATTTCGTACAGCACGTCTTGCGTCCTGCCGACGGCAAAGGCCGGAATAATCACTTTTTCGCGGTCTTTAACAGCCAGCAAAATAATGTCGCGGATTTTTTCGCGGCGCTTCTCGGTCTCTTCGTGCAGGCGATTGCCGTAAGTGGCCTCCATGACCAGATAATCTGCTGATTCAACTATCGTCGGGTCGGCAACAATAGGCCTGCCCTCTTCCCCAAGGTCGCCGGAGAACACAAGTTTTCGCTCGCGGCCTTCCTCGCGCACATAGAGCTCAATAATGCTCGAACCCAAAATGTGCCCGGCGTCAAGAAAGCGCACGGTTATGTGGGGCGCGACTTCGCGGGAGGCGCCGTAACTCACGCCCGCAAAGCGCTCTAGGCAGCGTTCGGCGTCCTCTAGTGTGTAGAGGGGTTCTACGTCCACAGAACCGGCGCGCTTGCCCTTGCGGTTCAGCCACTCTGCTTCAGATTCTTGGATATGGGCGGAGTCCCTCAGCATAAGTTGAGCGAGGCTGACGCTAGCTCGCGTGGTAATTATCTGGCCTGCGAAACCGTCTTTAACTAATTTTGGCAGAAGGCCGCTGTGGTCGATGTGAGCGTGGGTCAGCAGCACGCCATCAAGCGACTGTGGCGCAAAAGGAAAAGGTTCCTCATTGCGCGATCTCTCGTCCTTGCCTCCTTGAAACATGCCACAGTCAATAAGCAGCCGCGTTCCGCCTGCCTCAAGCAAGTAGCATGACCCGGTGACCGTGTCACAGCCACCGACAAAAGTTAACCTCATGTCGCAATCCTCCGTCCCTCAAAGACATTTCTCCGTCCCTCTTGACGCATACCTCGCCTCTAGTCAGGTAAGAATAGAGAAGAACTTGCCCGTACTTTTAGGCGAGGTGACAACAAATTGTCGAGTTCACACTTGCGTAGGGTATTAGCTTGCTCGGTTTTTGTGGCGCTTAGCAGCGTTTTGCCACTGTCTGCACTGGCGCCGGAATACAGCACGGCTTACTTGGTGATTTACGACCAAGACTTGTCCGCTGTACAAGCCCCAACCCCTGCGAGCGAGGCACCGACTACCACCACTACCCCCATGACCACCATTACCACCATTACCCCTACTACGCCTACTGCGCCCACTACGCCTACGAGTCCCTCCCAGAGCAAACCCACCCCAGAACCGGCAGCCGGTGTAGGCGGCCCGTCACCGCTGACGCATGTGGTGGCGCGCGGAGACACTCTGTCCGGCATTGCGGCGCGGTATAACACGACCGTACAGCGCATCAGGGCGCTCAATTCGCTGACAAACCCCCACATGCTGCGCCCTGGTCAGACGCTTCTTTTAGTGGAGAAGCCGCCTGAGCCGCGCCGGCATAGAGTACGTTCGGGTGAAAACCTCTCTCTTATTGCCGCTAACCACGGCGTCACGGTGGCGGCCATCGTTGATCTAAACGACCTCAGGGAGGTCGATCACTTAAGTATCGGGCAAGTTCTGAACATCCCGGCGGCGGCAGCGGTAACAGGGCAGGCGCGCAGCCCAAGTAGCGCCTCCGGCATGATTTGGCCGGTTACTGGCCAGATTACGAGCTATTTTGGTCCGCGCTGGGGCACGCGCCACACCGGGCTTGATATTGCCGCCCCGACAGGCACCGAGATTCGCGCCGTGCGCGCCGGGCGGGTAGAAAAGGCCGGCTGGTGGGGCGGGTACGGCAACTGCGTGATTATTAACCACGGCAACGGGGTAAGAACGCTTTACGCCCACGCCTCGCGCCTGCTAGTTAAGCGCGGCGACCGCGTAGTGCAGGGACAAGTGATAGCGCGCGTGGGCAGCACCGGAAACTCGACCGGGCCGCATGTGCACTTCGAAGTGCGTGTGGACGACCGCTTTAAGGACCCGCTTAATTTTCTTCCATAGCTTAGCGACCCAAGCAACCGAGCGGAGCGGGCAGCTAGCGCACGGAAACCCCGGTTTCCCGCACCGCCTGCAATAAGCTCCGCATGCCCAGAAGCTCTCCCTTAGCCTCGGGCAGTAGCCCAAGATACAAGTCAGGGTCGATGTTAAGGTTGCGAAACTGCACCTGGTTGACGCCGGTCTCCCGGACAAACCGCTGCAGAGCCGCAACCTCTTCGCTGCGGTCCGATACGCCGGGCATAACAAGAAGATTAAGCGAGACATACACGCCGCGGCTTCGCGCATACTTGATGCCCTGCACCACGTCGTCAAGGTCGTAGCTTTGCTGCCGGTAGTAGGGGTCGTAATACTCCGGACGCGGGGAGTTTAAGCTTACGCGCAGCGAGTCGATGCCTGCATCTACGACTTCGCGCAGGCCGGCAAAATTTCCTGCATTGGTGTTCATATTTATGCGGCCGAGCTTAGTTTGCCCGCGAACCGCACACACAATTTTAGCGGCTAGCGTGCTCTCAAGCAGCGGCTCACCCTCGCACCCTTGGCCGAAACTAACGGTGTCGCCTCCGCCTGTCAGATGCCCGACGGCCAAGGCCGCCGCTTCATCTGCGGTGGGAACAAAGTCGATGCGCGCCTGCGGGGCTGGACAGCACTCGGATGCCTGCAGTGAGATGCAGCCGACGCAGTTTGCGTTGCAGCGGGGCGAGATAGGGAGCCCGGCCTCAAACCGGCGATACAGCATGTTTTGCGCGGTAAAACAGCCGTAGCTCTCTGCACAGTGGATAAGCTGCGCCAGAACGCGGTTAGAGCCAAACTCCTTTCGGCGCTTAGCGATAAGCTCTGCCAGCTCGGGGGTGTTAAACAGGCTTGGGTCCCACCGCGTAAGGTCGTTGCTAGCAGCAGCTGGCACGGCCGCCACATAGAACCGCCCGCGCGACCAGGCCACGCCTGTGTAACCAAACAGGGGAAGTGTTTCCTGCGTTTTGCGATACCCCGGGAGGAGCGTGCGCAAATAACCCTGCGGCAGCAGGGCGGCAACGGCCTGGGCACCCATGCGCGCATAGGGCACGATGCGCCCGCGGCGGTCGATGGCCGCCGCCTCTCTTCCCGGCAGCACGACAAAACTCGCTCCCGGCGGCAGGGGAATCATGTCTTCTTGCTCTGGCTCGACAAGCATACCGCCTGTACGCATGACGGCACCGTAGTTTTCGTCCTCAAAGACTTGACCGTGTTTATCGGCGTAGATAAGCTTAAACATAAGCACACCTACCCCTGCCCTAAGCCTAACATGTAGAGCAACATGTAGGCCGGCAGTCGGAAGTAGCGCGCGGAATTAGCGTATGGTCCGTAGTCTAGGCTACTTTTGGTGACAAAGAAGCAAGGGGTGTCGGGGTGAAGCTTAGCAAACTCAAGCAACGGGTCGCTGCCGAGAATCTCCGGGCGCTCGCGAAACTTAAGCTGCGCGGCTAAGGCCGGCCGCTCCGGCAGCATAACCGCCATGCTCAGTTCTAGGCCGCGGCGCGGCGTGCGCCAATAGCCGATTACCGCGCGGCTAAAGTGTGTGCTAAGATGGCGAAACAGGCATCCCTCAGCCAACGACGCCAGATAGTTTGGGTCAGATAAGCAGTCCTCACCGCGCAGAAGCACCGCATTGCGCAACGCCGCATCGGCGACGTAGTATTTGCTGCGCGACTTAGGCACGCGATGGCTCAAGTGGTCTACTTGGTGGGCAGGCAAAATAAGCTGCGCGGACTCAAGCGCGTGCAAGTAGCTAGAAAGGGTTACGCGCGAAAGCTGCAGGCTCCGGGCCATGGCCTCCTGCCCTAAGCTCTCCCCCGCATGCACACACAGGTAGACAAATACTTTCTCGAGGTCGCGCACGTTGCGAATGCCTGCGTTACGGGCTATGTCGTGCCGGAGCACGCGGTCAACGCACTGCTCGCGCAGGAGTTCGTGTGCGAGGGCGGTATCGTCTAGCAGAGCAGTCTCGGGGTAGCCGCCTTGCAGCAGGTAACGCAGGAAGTGCGGCTCAAGCATCGCCAGTGAGTGCAGGAGTTGCTGCTGTGATGTGCGCGGCAGTGCGGGGAGCTCTAGGAGCGCGCATGGCACGGAAGGCGCCATGCCCCGCATATGAGCGTACTCCGCAAACGAAAGCGGCGGGACGGCAATCGTTGTGAAACCCCCGTATTGGAGCGAGGCTTCGGCAGAGACACTTCCACATGCGGCGATGCGGTAATTAGGCCAGAGCAAAGCGGTATGCTTTAGCCAGGCCGACCAGTCCTCGGCATGTGTGATTTCGTCCAGAAGTAGCACGCCCTGCTCGGCACCGCCGAGAATCTGCGTGCGGTAGATTTCAATTAGGCGGTTAAGTGGCGTCAATTCAAGTACGGGGTGGTCTAGGGGGACATAAAGCAGCTGGTAGGGGGCGAGGCCGTCGGCAAGCAGCGCTTCTGCTAGTTGCCGGAGTATAGTTGTCTTGCCGACGCGGTGCGAGCCGCTAAGAAATACGGGGCGGCGAACCTGTGCCTGTGTGAGTAGGCGCCACGTGCGGTGAAACGCAGTGCGCCTGAACGCGGGTGGGGGATTAGCCCAACCGCCGCTACGCCACCACGGGTTAAAGCCGCGCAGTACCTGGAGTACCTGGGTGTCCTCCAGAAAGCTCACGATAATCAGCTCCCTAGCCAAGTTTCTTGCTATATTGTATAGTACAACATGCAAGAATGGCAAGTGGGGCGGGACAAGAGTGGTTCCGCGGGCGACGGCGGCAGCTGACTGGGTGTCATTTGCGCCAATTCGACAAGTTGCGAGCCTTTTTGTGTCGAATCTTGTCTAGTGCGCTTACATCTGTCATTTCCCGGGCAATAATGGCGAAAGAAAGAGGGCGGCGCGTGGCCGCCCTCATAAGATGTAGGGACGTGCGTTTCGCACGTCCGTGGACGTGCCAGAGGCACGTCCCTACAAGGAGACCGACTAGACCGCATGCCCCCCTGGGGTGGCCTGTATTGTAGCCGGCATATCCACCGCGTTTTCGCTGCGGGCTACGGCTAGTGTGCAGATGAGGTCACCCGAGACGTTCATGCAAGTGCGACCCATGTCGACGATGCGGTCAACGCCCATAATAATGCCGATTGCCGAGACCGGCATGCCCACAGACTCAAGCACCATAGCCAGCATAATCATACCGGCACCGGGGACGCCTGCCGTGCCAATGGAGGCTAGGGTCGCAGACACAATGACCATAAGCATTTGGTTAAAGGTGAGGTCTACGCCAAGGAGTTGCGCGAGGAACACTACGGAAACGCCCTGATACAGCGCCGTGCCGTCCATATTGACAGTCGCGCCAAGCGGCAGGGTGAAGGCGCCGATTTCTTTCTTAACGCCTAGGTTCTTTTCGCTGCACTGTAGGGTAACCGGAAGTGTAGCGGCGGAAGAAGCGGTAGTAAAGGCGACCAGCATCGCGGGCGAGATGCGTTTAATCATCTCAATGAGACTAACTCCGCCAAAGAACTTAGCTATGCCGCCATAGACGACGACCAAGTGGATGATTAGCCCGAGGTAGACGACCACAATAAACATGGCGAGGCTCACCAGTATGGCCGGGCCGACGTTAATGACGGTGCGCGCAATCAGCGCAGCGACGCCATAGGGGGCAATTTGCATCACTAAGCCTGTGAGCCAGAGCATGACTTGGTTGAGCCCCTCGAAGACGTTGAGTAGAGGCTTGGCTACGTCGCCGGCTGCGGCTATGCCAACGCCAACTAGCACTGCGAAGATGATAATTTGCAGCATAGCACCGCGGTTAAGGGCGTCAAACGGGTTAACGGGAATCATCTCAATAATCGTGGTCATAATGGGGGGAGCAGGGGTAGCGGTGAATTTCCCTTCTTTTGCCACGTCAACCGCGAGTCCCGGCTGGAAAATGACCGTAAGCGTAATGCCAAGGATAATCGCAATGGCAGTCGTCACGAGATAGAACGACATAATCTTGCCGCCGATGCGACCTACCTTCTTTAGGTCGCCAAGGCTGGCAGTGCCAAGCACTAAGCTAGCGAGCACCAACGGAACTACGAGCATACGAATAGCGCGGATAAAAGCATCACCGACAGGAGAAATGAGGTACGTCATGAGGTTCTTGACGAAGGCGGTTTCGCGCACAAAGTGCAAGAGCAGGCCGATGATGATACCAGCAATGAGGCCGTAGAGAATGCGATTGGCAAGCTTCACTGAGTAACCCTCCTCCTTTATATTTCTGTGCTCCATGAATCTGTTTGGCGCAAATTGAGATGAACTTACGTCCTTCTGACAAGATGTAAGTTTGCTCGTTCACGTAGATTCATATGAGCGCAGTTAACAAAGTATTCGCCAAACTTAGAGGAGTTCCCTGCAAGCAGTTCAAAAGCTCCGCTGCCCGAATGAAGCAAAAAGCTCCGTCCCTTTTGCTTCAAGCGTTTTTGTTGCTCGCGTCACTTGTGCGTGCTATACTATTCAAGTAGTTTCAGAAAAGAGGTGTGTAGCGTGAAGGAGAAGATTCACCCGAATTACCAGAAGGCTTTAGTTACCTGCGCATGTGGCGAATCCTTCGAGTCGGGTTCAATAAAGAAGCAACTTCGGGTTGAGCTCTGCTCGAAATGCCACCCTTTCTTCACCGGCAAACAGAAGTTTGTCGATGCGGGCGGACGAGTAGACCGCTTTAAGAAGAAATACGGCCTAACTGATAAGTAGTAGCACACGAAGCAGAGCGCCGCGCTCTGCTTCGCAGTACTATACGGCTCTGGAAAGGGGCAAGTGATGTGCCTGAGAAGGCTATCGGCGGACAGGCGGTAATGGAAGGCGTGCTCATGCGGCGTGCGAGCGGAGAGCAGGCTATTGCCGTGCGTCGCCCGGACGGAACATGCAGTGTAAGGCACCAAAGTGCCGCATCCCTCGCGTCGCGGTATGCGGTGTTTCGCTTGCCCGTAATTCGCGGCGGCGTGGCACTAGTGGACACGCTAACGGTAGGAATCGACGCGCTGCTCTACAGCGCTAACGAATCGGGCGGCGAAGAAGTCGAGCTCTCTAAGGGCGCGGTCGGCTTCGCGGTCTTTCTTGGGTTAGCGCTAGCCGTAGGGCTATTTATGTTGCTCCCTACCGTGTTGCTGCGTCTGTTTGGCTTAATAGACGCGCAGCCGCTAGTGGCAAACCTCGTCGAGGGCGCGATTCGCCTCAGTATCTTTACTATATATATAGCCGCCGTCTCGTATATGCCCGACATGCGCCGCTTCTTTCAGTACCACGGCGCTGAGCACAAGGCGATTAATTGCTTTGAAGCAGGGCAGGAGCTGACGATTGAGAACGTCCGCCGTCACTCGCGCTTTCACGCGCGCTGCGGCACGTCTTTTTTGCTCGTGGTAATGCTCACGAGCGTGCTCGTGTTCTCGTTCTTTGGCTGGCCTAACGTGTGGGTGCGCATGGCCACGCGGCTGCTCCTCCTGCCGCTAGTGGCAGGGTTGGCCTATGAGATAATTAAGCTCTCGGCGCGTGGCCGCGGTGCATGGCAGTGCGTACTGACGGCGCCCGGCATGGCGCTGCAGCGGGCGACTACCCGCGAACCAGACGACGGCCAAATCGAAGTCGCTATTGCGGCACTGCAGGCCATAAGCCCAAACGGATAAACAACAGGACCTAGGTGAGGTGAGCATACGGATGCTAGAGAAACTGCGCGCGATTAAGAAGCGCTACGACGAGCTGACAGATCTGGTCAGCGACCCCGCGGTCATCGCTCGCCAGAGCGAGTGGCGCACATATGTCAAGGAACAGGCGGGCCTAAACGCCCTTGTCGACGCCTTTAACCGTTACGAGCAGACGCTTAAGGAGCTAGAGCAAGCTAAGGCTGCGCTTACCGGGAGCGACCCGGATTTTCGCTCTATGTTGGAGACGGAAATCGACGCGTTAAAGACAGCGGCAACCGCCCTAGAAGAAGAGATAAGAATTCTGCTGTTGCCCAAAGACCCTAACGACGAAAAGAACGTCATCGTAGAAGTGCGCGCCGGTGCCGGGGGCAACGAGGCCGCAATTTTTGCGGGCGACCTCTTTCGCATGTATAGCCGCTTTGCCGAGCGGCAGGGCTGGAAGACGGAGTTGCTGTCTGCTTCGCTAAGTGACATGGGCGGCTACAAAGAAGTAGTCTTTATGATTGAAGGCAAAGGTGCCTACAGCCAGCTAAAATACGAGAGCGGCGTACACCGCGTGCAGCGCGTGCCGGAAACAGAGGCGAGCGGCCGCATTCACACTTCGACGGCTACCGTAGCTGTGTTGCCGGAGGCCGAGGAAGTAGACATCGAGATTGACCAAAACGACCTGCGTATCGACACCTTCTGTTCTAGCGGGCCGGGCGGGCAATCAGTAAACACCACGTACTCCGCGGTGCGCATTACGCATAACCCCACGGGAGTAGTCGTAAGCATGCAGGATGAAAAATCGCAGATAAAGAACCGCGAAAAGGCCATGCGCGTGCTTCGGGCAAGGCTGCTTGAGCTTGAGCAAGCCAAGCGCGATGCGGAGCTGTCGGAGACTAGGCGCGGGCAGGTAGGTACAGGGGACCGCAGCGAGCGCATTCGCACGTATAATTTCCCGCAGAACCGCGTGTCCGACCACCGCATTAACCTGACGACGCACCGCTTGACCGGGATTTTGGATGGCGATATCACCGAGATAGTCCAGGCACTAACTACGCACGACCAGATGGAGAAACTAGGTTCTCCGCAGTGAAGGTAAAAGCCCTGTGGGATGCCGGCGCGGCCGAGCTTAGCTTAGCGGGTGTTGCCGATGCCTGCTGGCAGGCGGAGCTACTGCTGCGCTCGGTAACTGACCTAAGTCGCGCCGCGTTCCTGGCGTACCCTAGCCGCGAGGTGGACGAGCATGTGGTAGAGCGCTACCGCGAAGCTTTGCGGCAGCGCGCGCTCGGTGTGCCGCTGCAGTACATAATAGGCTATACAGAGTTTTTTGGGCGAGAGTTTCGCGTGACGCCTGCGGTGCTTATTCCGCGCCCTGATACGGAAACGCTAGTCGAGGAAGCGCTGCGGGTGTGTAGGGGTGAATTTGCCAGAACACGCAAACTCACTAGCACTTCGCACTTCGCACTTCGCACTGGGGAATGCGTTAGCGGCACTGCGGAGAATGTATTGCTTGATCTATGTACGGGTTCCGGATGTATCGGGCTGACGCTAGCGGCGGAGGTGCCGGAGCTTCAGGTCTATCTTACGGATATATCGGACGCGGCGTTAGCCGTGGCTGCAGAAAATGCCGCGCGCCTTGGGGTAAGCGACCGCGTGCAGTTTAGGCAAGGGGATCTGTTTGCCCCGGTAGAGGGTATGCGCTTTAGCATGATTACAGCGAATCCGCCGTATATTCCAAGCGCAGAAATTCCAATACTAGCATCGGACGTGCAAAGTGAGCCGCGTATAGCTCTAGAGGGCGGGGAGGACGGCTTGGCGTATTATCGGCGCATTGCCGCTCTGGCTCCTGGCTTTCTTACCCCGGGCGGCTGGTTACTGCTTGAAATAGGCTGTACCCAAGCGGACGAAGTGAAGTCACTCCTTGCCTCGGCGCACTTCACCGAGCTGTTCGTGCGACAAGACCTGGCCGGGCGCGACCGCGTCGTGGGAGGGCGTTTGCCTCTTGACACTAACTCTCGCTAGGCGTACAATTAATCCGAGGAAAATACTCGGTTTTTTTATCGGGCTAATCCCGAGTAATTCTATCGGGTATGCTAGGGGTGAGACCCATGCGGTTATCTACTAAAGGGCAATATGCAGTGCGAGCGATGACGGTAGTAGCCATGCACGAAGAGCAGGGACCGGTGCCGCTGCGTTTTGTCGCCGAGATGGAGGACATTTCGGCGCAGTATCTGGAGCAAATTTTTATGGAGCTGCGACGTGCCAAACTAGTGAGCGGACAGCGCGGCGCAAAAGGCGGCTATACGCTAGCCCGTCCGGCAGAGGACATAACCGCGGGCGACATAGTGCGCGCCGTGGAAGGGCCCATTAAGTTAGTGGATTGCGACCACGCCGGCGGGTGTGAGCGCGTGCATGTCTGTGCTACTCGCGAGCTATGGAACAAGGTATCCGAGAGCATGCGCCAGGTTATGGATGGCGCTACCCTCCGCGACCTAGCGACATGGGCGCGAGAGAAGATGTGAGACACCAGGCGCCAGGAGATTGTCGCTTGTCGCTTGTCGCTTGTCGCTTGAGGGAGAGGGCTCTGAGCGGTGAGCGGTGAGCATTGAGGCTTTAGGCGCTAGGCGTTAGGCTTTAAGGGCTGTGAGCTTTGAGCTGTGAGCTATGATAGAAGGGAAACCGGGCACTACCGCGACACGGCTCTACTGGGCACTGAGCACTAGGCACCCCCCTACCAGCAGCCAGCAGCCAGGAGCTAGCAGCCCTCCATTCAGTTACTAACCAACTCAAGAGGAGGTTCTCACCATGAGAAGAGTTTACTTAGACCATGCCGCTACGACCCCGGTGCATCCGGAGGTAATTGCGGCTATGTTGCCTTATTTTCACAACCACTTTGGCAATCCGTCGAGCGTGCATAGCTTTGGGAGGGATTCGCGCAAAGCGGTAGACGAGGCACGCGAAAAGGTGGCTACGGCCATAGGGGCCGACCCACGCGAGATATTCTTTACGTCGGGCGGCACGGAAGCCGACAATATTGCCATTCAAGGCTTAGCCCTTGCCCGCAACAAGGATGGGCGACATATCATCACGAGTAAAATCGAACACCACGCCGTGCTCGACACGTGCCATTTCCTCGAATCGCAGGGCTATGAGGTTACCTATCTGCCTGTCGACGAGCATGGCTTGGTTAGCGTGGCAGACTTTGAAGCCGCGCTGAGGCCCGACACCATTCTCGCCACGATTATGCACGCTAACAACGAGATGGGCACGATTCAGCCAATCAAAGAAATGGCGGCGATTGCTCGCGCCAAGAAGATAAGCTTTCATACCGACGCCGTGCAGACAGTCGGGAGTATTCCTGTAGACGTAAAGGACCTCGGCGTAGACATGATGTCCTTCTCGGCGCACAAGTTCTACGGCCCGAAGGGGATTGGCGTGCTCTACATTAAGAAAGGCACGCGGGTGAAGCCGCTTTACCACGGCGGCGGGCAAGAGCGCAAGTACAGGCCGGGCACCGAGAACCACGTCGGCATCATCGGCTTGGCGAAAGCGCTTGAGCTTGCGACGGCTGACTTGGCGGAAAGACAGGCGAAAATCTCGGCGCTGCGCGACAAGCTTGCCGCGGGTCTTCTGGCCTTGCCCGAAGTAACGCTTAACGGCCACCCCACACAGCGCCTGCCCGGCAACGTAAACGTAAGCGTGCGCTACGTAGAGGGCGAGTCTTTGATTTTAAGTCTCGATATGCAGGGGATAGCGGTGTCTAGCGGCTCGGCCTGCACATCGGGGTCGCTTGAGCCATCGCACGTGCTCCTGGCCATGGGCTTAACTCACGAACAGGCGCACGGGTCGCTTCGCCTTACTTTAGGCATCGATAACACCGAGGCAGATGTAGACTATGTGCTGTCGGTGATGCCCGCGATAGTGGAGCGGCTGCGGAAGATGTCGCCGCTGTACCGGTGAGAGGTGCCACCGGCCGCCAGCCGCCAGCCGCCAGGGGAACGGGGGGCTCCTAGCTGCTAGCTCCTGGCTACTGGTAGGGAGGTGCCTAGTGCTCAGTGCTCAGTGCCCAGTAGAACGGAGCGCTCCTAGCTGCTAGCTCCTGGCTGCTAGTAGAGGAGAGCGTGCTTCGTGCTTCGTGCTCAGCGGAGGATGGGGCTCTTGGTTCCAGGAGCCAATTACCCCTCGTCGCTCACAGCTCAGAGCTCAAAGCTCATAGCCCGTTCCCCTAACGCCTAACGCCTAACGCCTAACGCCTAAAGCCCAAAAGCTCTCCGTATAAAGCTGGCGGCTGGCGCCTGGCGGCCGGCGGCTCCCTCCCCAAGCTACAAGCGACACTCCCAAATTGACAGGAGGACTTATAAATGAGTATGTATAACGACAAAGTAATGGACCACTTTCAGCGGCCGCGCAACGTCGGCAGTATCGAAGACGCCGACGGCGTGGGCGAGGTAGGCAACATCAGCTGCGGCGACATTATGCGCATGTACATTAAGGTTGACGCAAACGAGCGCATTACCGACATTAAGTTCCAGACCTTTGGCTGCGGAGCTGCTGTAGCTACAAGCAGCATCGTTACCGAGATGGCTATCGGCAAAACTGTAGAAGAGGCGCTCGCCATGACAAACAAAGAGGTGGCCACGTCCCTCGGCGGACTGCCACCCCTAAAGCTACACTGTTCTAACTTGGCCGCCGATGCATTGCACGCAGCGGTGAAGGACTACCTTGCGAGGAAGAGCGCTAAGGGCTTATAGCGTTCAGTGCTCAGTGCTCAGTGCTCAGTGCTCAGTGCTCAGTAGAGGCTGGACTCTCGCGTTCATGACTCGCAAACCGCGAGCTGTGCCCTACTAGGCACTAGGCACTGGGCACTGGGCACTAAGAGCCAACAGCGCTTCCCCCACGTAATGCACGTCGCCTGCTCCCATCGTCAGGAGCAGGTCGCCTGCGCGTAGGCGCGTGCTAAGAAAAGCGGTGGCGTCTTCCAAAGAACCGATGTAATGTACCGAAGACCGCTCGGCCTTAATTTTATCGACTAAGTCCTTTGAGCTTATGCCGTGCGTGTTTCGCTCGCGCGCGGCGTAAATATCTGTAATAATAACCTCGTCTGCGTCACCAAAGCAGACTGCGAATTCGTTAAGCAGAGTTTTGGTGCGGGTGTAGGTGTGCGGTTGAAACACGACAATCACGCGTTTAGGGGCAAGCGCCCGTGCGGCAGCTAGAGTGGCGCGGATTTCGGTGGGGTGGTGCGCGTAGTCGTCAATAATCGTCGCGCCGCCGAACATACCCTTAGTCTGAAAGCGTCGGTGCGTCCCGCGAAATGCCTGTAGCGTTTTGGCCATAGTCGCAAAGGGAATGCCTAAGTGGCTGCCTACCGCGAGGCCGGCCAATGCGTTTAGTATGTTGTGCCGCCCGGGTACACCTAAGGTTACGCGCCCAAGTTGCGCATTGCGGAAGAAAACCGTAAACAGGCTCTCGCCCGAGGGCCGGAGTTCTATCTCTGTCGCCCACCAGTCGGCACCTTGCATGAGGCCATAGGTGGCGACTGGGCACTTTGCGTTAGCCAGGATTTCGCGCACATTTGCGTCGTCGCGGCAGGCGACTAGGAGGCCCTCTGCTGGGATAAGCTTAGCAAAACGCAGGAATGCGGCTTTGACGTGATCGAGGTCGCCGAAATAGTCGAGGTGGTCGGCGTCGATGTTAAGAATCACGCCGAGCATCGGGCGCAGAGCCAGAAACGTCTCGACATATTCGCAGGCTTCTGCCACAAAGTAGTCGCTGCTCCCTACTTTGACGTTGCCGCCGAGCGCGTCGAGTTCGCCGCCTATTAATACGGTCGGGTCAAGGCCCGCGTGTTCACACAAGAGGCCCACTAAGGCCGTGGTCGTCGTCTTGCCGTGCGAGCCGCTTATGGCAATGCCGTACCGCGCTTCTCCCATTAGGGTGCCAAGGAACTCCGCACGCGAAAGAACGGTGGCGTTACTCTCCCTCGCCGCCACGAGTTCTGGGTTATCGGGTTTTATGGCAGCAGTAAACACCACTACTTCGGCACCCAGTACATGCTCTTTGGCGTGGCCTAGGTAAATCGTTGCTCCGTCCTTAATCAGGCGCCGCGTGAGGTCCGACTGTTTTAGGTCTGAGCCGGACACCTGCCAGCCTCGCCTCTGCATGATTAACGCCAGCGCGCTCATGGAGATGCCGTCTATGCCGATGAAGTGGATGCGTCGTGGGGTATGTAGGATCTCTGTATTCATGGTGGCCCTCCCGCCTCCCTTCCTTTTATGATGTCGCGCCAAAGATAGATTATACTATGCTAGAGCGAGTCAATTCGCACATGCGACAACTCGGTCAACATATGTTATCATGTTTCCGTTCAGCAAAACTGTCAAGTCCGTGCATTTCTAAGGAGGAAAATTAGTGCAGATTAACTCAGCCAGACTCGTTGACAACTTTCTTAAACTAGTGCAGATTGACTCCGCACCGCGCGCGGAAGCGAAAATCGCGGCAGAGATTATCCGGCAACTCGCAGGCTTAGGCGTAGCGGCAGAGATGGATAACGCCGGGGCGAAAGTAGGCGGGGACGCGGGAAATGTTATCGCTAGGCTCCCAGGTGACGCCGGCAAGCCGACTATTATGTTCTCGGCCCACATGGATAGAGTAGAGCCCGGGCTTAATATTAAGCCTGTCGTCAAAGACGGCGTAATCTACAGCGACGGGAGCACCATTCTCGCCGCCGACGATGTGGCGGGCATAGCCGCGATTATCGAGGCTATCCATGTCCTAAAAGAGAAGTCAGCGACGCACGGGCCGCTGGAGTTCGTCTTTACCATTGTCGAAGAAGGCGGACTGCACGGCGCCAAGAACCTAGACTACGGCGCACTTAAAGCCGACTTCGGTTTTGCGCTCGACAGCAGCGGCCCCGTAGGCTCGGCCATTGTGCAGGGCCCGGCTCAAGACAAAATAGAAGCCGTCATCTACGGCAAAGCAGCGCATGCCGGTGTTAACCCCGAAGACGGCATCAGCGCCATCGTGGCCGCCAGCCGCGGCATAGCAGAGATGAAGACAGGTCGCTTAGACCACGAGACGACGGCTAATATCGGCACGATCAAGGGCGGTACAGCTACGAACATTGTGACCGATAAAGTAGTAATCCAAGCTGAGGCGCGCAGTCTAAAGAACGAGAAACTAGAGCGCCAGTCGCAGCATATGCGAGAGTGCCTAGAGCGGGGAGCGGCAGAGGTCGGCGCCCGCGCTGAGGTGAAAATAAGCCGCATGTACTCGGCGTTTCGCCTAGATGAAAGCATGCCTGTCATTGCTTTGTTTAAGCGCGCTTGCCGCGAAGTGAATCTTAGGGGCGAGCTAATCCCTTCCGGCGGCGGCAGCGACGCCAATATCTTTAACGCGCACGGCATACCTACGGCTAACATCGGCGTCGGCTATAAGAAGGTGCACACTACAGAGGAGAGCATGGCCATTAGTGACCTCGAGACTGTGGCTCGGCTGACCTTAGCGCTTATTACTAACGCCTAAGTATACCAACCTACGCTCTCCCACTTCCGTGATTGGAGGAAGGCCGCATGGAAAAGTTCAGGCAAGCGATAGCCGAAAAACTTGCGCCGCTGCTTAATATGAGTAGCGAAGCCGCGCGCGCGCTGATGGAGGTGCCGCCTAACCCCGCGTGGGGCGATATCGCCATACCGTGCTTCTCCTTAGCCAAGGTGCTGCGCAAGGCTCCTACCGCCATTGCGGCAGACTTGGCTAACATGCTGGACCTGCGCGGCTTAGCCGATAATGTCGAGGCTAGGGCAGGGTATCTCAACATTACGCTAGAAAAGGCGGCCGTAGCGCGCCACATTATGGAGGGTATCCTTCATGGGGGGGCGTCCTTTGGCTTCACTAACGCGGGCGCGGGAAAAACCGTAGTTATCGACTTCTCCTCGCCTAACATCGCCAAACCGTTTGGCATCGGTCATTTGCGCACTACGGTCATCGGGCACAGCCTCTCGCGCATCTACGGCGAGCTTGGCTACCGCGTAGTACGCGTTAACCACCTTGGCGACTGGGGAACGCAGTTTGGCAAGCTTATCGTAGCTTACAAGCTATTGGCCAAAGACGAAGACCTTACGCATGATCCCATAAGTACGCTGTTTAAAATCTACGTGGAGTTTCACCGCCGCGCCGAGAATCAGCCTGAGCTATTAGAGGAAGCGCGGGTGTGGTTTAAGCGCCTGGAAGCGGGAGACGATGAGGCTAGGTCGCTGTGGCAGCGCTTTGTGGAAGTAAGTCTTAAAGAGTACCAGCGGGTATATGACCTCCTAGGCATAGAGTTTGACTTCTGGCTCGGCGAGAGCTACTATGAGCCCCTGTTAGCTTCAACCGTCGCGGCGATTGAGGCACAAGGGCTTACGACCGTCTCAGAAGGCGCGGTCGTTGTAGACTTAACCGAAGCAGGCATGCCGCCCTGCCTCTTGCGCAAGACTGACGGCGCGACGCTTTACGCCACGCGGGATATTGCGGCAGCTTTATACCGCGACAAAAAGCACCACCCCGAGCTTATGCTCTATGTAGTGGGGCAGGAGCAGACGCTGCACTTTAGGCAGGTAAAGCAGGTTCTCTTAAAGATGGGGGCTCCGGCGGGCGACAAGCTCGTACACGTGCCGTTTGGGCTGTTTAAGTTCCCGGAAGGTAAGATGTCTACGCGTCGCGGCAACGTTATTTTCCTTGAGGACGTGCTCACGCGCGCGATTGAACTTGCGGCCGCGGTGATTCACGCCAAGAATCCTGAGCTAGAGAACAAGCTCGACATCGCGCAGCATGTCGGCGTGGGAGCGGTGGTCTTTGGCGACCTTAAACACGGGCGCATTAAAGATGTTAATTTTGACTGGGACGAAATACTTAACTTCGACGGCGAGACCGGACCTTACGTGCAGTATACACACGCGCGTGCTTGCTCGGTTTTGCGTAAGGCTGCGTTTGACCCGGCTCTTAGCGACGAGGCCGCGCTCACGGACGAGCACGCCTTGCCGCTCATTAAACTCCTAGGGGAGTTCCCACAAGTGGTAGCCCGCAGCGCCGCAGAATTTGAGCCTTCGGTGGTCGCGCGCTACGTGCTAGATGTCGCCTCCCTCTTTAACCGCTATTACCACCATGTGCGCATTATCGGGGAGGATAAAGACAGTTCGAGGACGCGTCTCGCGATTGTGAGCGCGACGCAGCGGATACTAGCGCGCGGCTTGTATCTCCTAGGTGTGACCGCAGTAGACAAAATGTAGCGATAACTCGAAAGGACGGGTCTTAATGCCTGAGTGGAGTGCGGGAGGTATCGTCTTTTGGGGCAGGCAGGTCTTAGTCCTCACCAACTTTCGCGGGGACGCGGTCTTTCCCAAAGGGCACCTTGAGCGTGGGGAGACGCCTGAACAAGCGGCGCTGCGCGAGGTGTTTGAGGAAGCGGGCATTCGCCCGCAGCTCTTAGCTCCGTTAGGCACTACCGAGTATACCGTCTTTTCACCTAAAGACAGAACGCGCCATCAAAAGACGGTGTATTGGTTTCTGATGCAGGCGGAAACGAACTTTATCAAGTGCGATGGCTACGAAATAATCGCCGGACAATACGTCACCCTCGAGCAGGCGGAGCGCATGTTGACCTACGACCTAGACCGTGAGAAACTAGTTTTAGCCTATGAAGAACTGCGGCGGCACCTTTCGGAGTGTTGAAAGCGAGGTCAAGCTATGCACATTAACCGTATCGAGACGTTAGCGGCAAACTTGCGGCAGCGAGGCATCTCTGCCGCGGCAGTTTTGCCGAGCGCGGGCTTGTTTTATCTCACAGGTATGTCGGCTACCTTAAGCGAGCGTCCTCTGCTCTTCGTTTTTACGGCAGCGGGCGAGGCTATGGCGGTGTGCCCGGCCTTTGAGGCGGAACGCGTGCGTAGAGACTCCGGCGTGCTGGAGCTATTAACCTATACAGACGAAGAGGGCGGGGCAGCCGGGTTTGCGCGGTTAGCTGCGCGCCTTCCGCAGATTAAAGTCGTGGCTATGGAGTTTCAGGCGGCGAGGTTGTTAGAGTATAAGCTCTTAGAGAGTGCTTGCGGTGTTACGGACCTGACGGACCTGCGGCCGATTTTAGCTGCGCAGCGCATGCGCAAAGAGCCGGCCGAAATTAACAAGCTGCAGCAAGCAGCGCAGCTCGCCGACGCCGCTATGGCTGTGGTGGAACGAAACATCGCGCTAGGTGTTACCGAAATACAGATTGCCGAGGCGGTCGAGGCATATGTCAAAGCGCGGGGCGGGCGCATGTCTTTTGTGAGCATTATCGCGGGGGAGCGCACGGCGCTACCGCACGCCTCTACCGGTAGTCGGCCGCTTCATCCTGGGGACGTGGTGGTCGCAGACCTTGGCTGTGTGGTGGATGGCTACACAAGCGATATTACGCGCACCTTCCTGTTAGAGGGTGCTCCGGCGCAACTTGAGCGAATTGGGGCGGTTGTCTTTGAGGCAAACCGGTTAGCGAGCGAAGCCGTGGGCGTAAATGTAGAGGCTGGCTACATAGACGATGTAGCGCGAGAATGCATTACGCAGGCAGGATACGGGCAGTTCTTTACGCATCGCACCGGCCACGGGCTAGGCCTAGAGGTACATGAGGAGCCATACATTGTTGGCGGCAGCAAGGAGAGACTGCAGATAGGGCATACGTTTACGATTGAACCGGGGATTTATCTGCCCGGCGTCGGCGGCGTGCGCATTGAAGACGACGTGTGTGTCACGGCTACCGGCGCCTTAAGCCTGACGACTTATCCGCGCGCGGTTAAAGTGGTTAAATAGCTATGCTCGACAGGCTGAACCAGAGCTTAGGGGGCGCGCTTAGTTTCGACGAGCCGATGAACAGGCATACTTCGTTTCGCATCGGCGGACCGGCGGATGCCTTGTTTATTCCGCGCGACGCCGGCGAGCTGAGGAAGGCGCTGAAATCGGCGCAGAAGCTTGACATTCCGGTAACCGTCATCGGCAACGGCAGCAACCTGCTTGTGCGTGACGGCGGGATTAGAGGCTTGGTTATTAAGCTGTCGGGCACCTTAGACTACGTGCATGTACTGGGGACTGATTTGCGCGCCGGCTGCGGCGTCCTGCTCTCGACGCTCTCGCATGTGGCGGTAGAGGCGGGGCTTAGGGGGCTTGAGTTTGCCGCAGGCATCCCGGGCACGCTGGGTGGGGCGCTCAGCATGAATGCGGGGGCCTACGACGGTGAGATGAAGGATGTAGTCAGCGCAGTGCGGGCTCTGACGCTTGCGGGAGATGAAGTAGAGCTTCGCGGCGAGGAACTAGCCTTTGGTTACCGTCACAGCGCGCTTAAGGCGCGCGACCTCGTGGCTGTTGAGGCGACGTTAGCACTCACGCCGGGCGATAAAGAGGTAAGCTTGGCTAGGATAGCCGAGCTCAACCGTTTACGGCGCGAAAAGCAGCCGATTGCGCTGCCTAGCGCGGGTAGCGTCTTTAAACGGCCGCCGGGGCACTTTGCGGGCAGGCTAATCGAGCAGGCTGGGCTTAAGGGGTGCCGCATTGGCGATGCGGAGGTATCGACTTTGCACGCCGGGTTTATCGTGAACGTAGGCAATGCTACGGCGCGCGACGTGCTGGATCTCATTTTTCATGTGCAGTCAAAGGTGCGCGAGCAAAGCGGCGTCACGTTAGAACCTGAGGTGCGCATTGTAGGCGAGGACATGGATTTATAATGTGAAAGAGGGTGAGCGCAAAATGGCGAGTGTAACAGGAGCAAAGGCGAGCGAGCTTTACCTTGGGGGCTACAACTGCGCAGAGGCCGCGTGGCTTGCTCTTAGCCAAGACCTCGACGCGGAGAGACAAGCCTTTGGACTGCGCCTTAGCTCCGGCTTCGGCGGCGGGGCGGCGTGTGGGAGTTTGTGTGGCGCGGTGGCCGGAACGGTAATGGCGATTGGGCGCTGGTACGGCAGGGAGTTAGGCGGCGCGAGAGCCGAGGACGCCAACAAACTGACCAAAGCGCTCGTGGAGGCAGTACGGGCGAAATACGGCTCGATTGACTGTGCAGACATGAAGCCGAAGGTCGAAAACTATCGCGAGACGTGTGCCGAGTACGTGGCGTTTTGTGTAGAGAAAGCCGAGGAGTTAATGGACAAGGGCATAGAAGACGACGACTGTGGCTGAGGGTAAGCTTTAGCGCGGTCGCGCAAAAAAGGCTGCCTAGATAAACTAGGCAGCTGCATATTTTAGTGGTCGGGGCGACACGATTTGAACGTGCGGCCTCACGGTCCCGAACCGTGCGCTCTACCAAGCTGAGCCACGCCCCGATGTGCGTGTAACCATTATAGCACTAAGAAAAAAAAAGACAACCACGGCAGGAGTATTCGCACTAAATGTCAAATTATACAGCGATGTAAACTGGAGGTGTCCCGGCATGTATAACAAACTCTGTCCCTGGTGCGAGCGACGTTCGTATTCGGCTACAACGGCGGGTATTTGGAATTGCCCGTATTGCGGGGAGGACATTACGAGCGCGCCGGCTGCCACCGGGTACACCGTGCTTCCGCCCGAACCGGAGCCCAAATCAGACCCAAAGAAGGAGGCAAGCGACAAGGGTCGCTAAGTGGCACATGCGCATTAGGAATATCGTAGTTTCGCCCCCGCTTGTGGCTGCGCCCATGGCGGGGATTTCCGACCAAGCGAATCGTTTGCTAGCCCACGAGTTTGGCGCGGCTTTGGTTGTAAGCGAAATGGTTAGCTGTAAAGGCATAATCTACGACCAAGCGAAGACGTGGGAGCTCCTGACTATGGAGAGAGATGAGCCGCTGTCTGTACAGCTCTTTGGCAGCGACCCGGCAGAAGTGGCGGAAGCGGCGGCCGTTGTGGCGGAGAAGATAAAGCCCTTGGCGATAGACATTAACATGGGATGCCCGACGCCTAAGATTGTAAAGTCGGGGGATGGGGCGGCTTTGTTGCTTAACCCGAAACTAGCAGGCGATATTGTGCGCCGCACTGTGGCGGCTGTTAAGATTCCGGTCACGGTCAAGACACGCAAGGCTTGGGACGCTAATTCACCTAGCTGTCTTGGCCTAGTGCACGAGGTTCTGGAGGCCGGGGCGGCGGCCATTACTATCCACGGGCGTACGCGCGACCAGTTCTACTCGGGAAAGGCTGACTGGGGCATAATCCGCGAGGTAAAAGCAGCCGTAGGTGTGCCTGTGATTGGCAATGGCGATGTCACTTCGGCCAAAGAGGCGCTGCGCATGCTAGAGGTCACCGGGTGTGACGCGGTGATGGTCGGTCGCGCGGCCATCGGCAACCCATGGCTTTATCGGGATATTTCGCGTGCGCTACAGGGACTGCCGCCGCTTGACCCGCCTCTTTTGGCTGAGCGGCTAAGCGTAGCGCGGCGGCACCTCGCCATGGCGGTTGAGCGAAAAGGAGAGTATCGCGGCATTAGGGAAATGCGTCTGCAGTTAGCGTGGTACATCAAAGGACTGCCGCGGGCGGCGCGCTTGCGCGACGCAATAAACAAGGCCGACAGCGTCGCCGAGGTAGACAGAATCTTTGCCGCGATTCTGGCGGATGAATAACTAAATAGCCGACGCGCCCTAGGGCGCGTTTTTCTTATTTTGCGTGCAAAGTTGATCGCTATCTGGTAGAATCAGTGTATACAATCTTGTGCACAGGAGGAGTCGCCATGCCGTATGTAAGGGTTGGGGATAAACTTGTGAGCCGCGATAAGATTATGCGCACCGTAGATAAAATTCTCGAGCGCAGATCTACCGGCATGTCCCAACAGGAAGTGGCTTACGAAATGAACATCGACCGCAGCTTTATCTCGCGCATCGAAACCATGGGTGAGTTGCGCAAAGGCGGCAAGGTTGCGCTGATTGGCTTCCCTATCTTGAACAAGGCTGAGATAGAGAGTGTCGCGCTGGAATTCGGTGTCGACCACATTTTTCTGATGACGGAAGAAGAGCGATGGACTTGGGTGCGCTCTAAGAACGGCACTGAGCTCTTAAACGAAATTATGGAACTCGTCGCAACCGTGCGCGCCTTTGACACGGTCATCCTCATCGGCTCTAATATGCGCATAAAACTTGCCGAAGCCCTGGTAGATAAGCAGCTAATTCCTATCGCCATCGGCGAGACGCCGCTACGCGAAGACAAGTACGTTCCTCCCGAGTTACTAAGCAACTTGCTGCAGGGCCTCAAGGTCAGTGCCCAGTGCTCAGTGCCCAGTGCTCAGTAGAGTGGAGCGCCGGCCATTCCGCCGCGCCTCACCGCTCACAGCTCACCGCTCACAGCTCACCGCTCACAGCTCAAAGGAGGCGCGCCATGAAACGCATAATCAGTGTAAGCCTTGGGTCGTCTAAACGAAACCATGCCGTAGAGGCAGAGCTACTTGGCGAGCGCTGCGTCATTGAGCGCATCGGCACGGATGGCAACTTAAAGCGGGCCATAGAGCTTGTTAAGCAGCTTGACGGCAAGGTAGACGCCTTTGGCATGGGCGGCATCGACCTCTACGTGCAGGCAGGCGGTAGGCGCTACATGCTCCGCGAGGCCAAGCAGATTGCGCGCGCGGCGCGAATAACGCCAATTGTCGACGGCACCGGCCTAAAAGACACGCTAGAACGCAAGACTGTAGCCTTTCTCGACAAGCAATACGGGCTGACGCTATTAAGACGCAAAGTTCTCATGATGTGCGCGGTTGACCGGTTCGGTATGGCGGAAGCGTTTGCGGCGCACGGAGCTGACCTAACACTCGGAGATCTCATCTTTACCGTAGGGTTGCCAATTCCGCTGCGCAGTTTGCGCGCCTTAGCCACCGCAGCCCGTGTGCTAGGTCCCATCTTGACACAACTGCCCTTGCGCTACCTCTATCCTACCGGAGCGGCGCAAGAGATAACCGTCCGCCGCGGCGAACATTTCTTTGCCGACAACGAGCTTATCGCCGGTGATTTTCACTTTATCCGGCGCTTTATGCCCGCAAGCTTGGCAGGAAAAATCATTATCACCAACACTATCACTAAGGAAGACATCGCCCTCTTAAAGGCGCGCGGGGTCAAGATGCTGGTTACGACCACGCCGGAGTTTAACGGGCGCTCCTTTGGCACTAACGTAATGGAAGCCTTGCTTGTGGCGCTATCCGGCAGGCCGCAAGTCGCCCTCACAGCCCATGACTATGAGGCGCTCTTAGATAGGCTAGCGTTCCGGCCGCGCATTGAAGAGCTGAATGTGACGGGAGGTTAGGTATGGCGAAGTTTGCATTTATACTGCATCCCATTGTGGCTGACGACATCGCCCGCAAGTTTAAGTTCACGGCGCGGTGGCCTGACAGCTGGAAAGAAAAGTTTGTCAGCTTTATGCCGCCGTTAAAAGTGTCGCATATTACGGGCGTGCGCTCCGAGCATGCTGCGACCGAAGGCTATTTCGTGGCGTGTCCGTTAACATCGCGGCAGCTACTTGGCGCAGTGTCGGCCGCGGATGCCATGAAGAAGATTGTTTGGGCCGGGCGAATCGCGGAAAGGCTAGGAGCGGACATTGTGGGACTCGGTGCCCTTACCTCTGTCGTTGGAGATGCCGGCATTACCGTAGCCGATAATTTAAATATTGGCGTTACCACCGGCAATAGCTACACTGTGGCCACTGCCGTAATGGCCTCTCGTTTGGCGGCCAAGAAGATGGGTATAGAGGTGAAAGATGCCCATGTTGTTGTGGTTGGGGCGACGGGTTCTATCGGGCAGGTATGTGCGCGGTTGATGGCCAAAGAGGCGAGGCAGCTTACCTTGGTGGCACGCAACCTTGAGCGCTTAACGCAGGTTGCTAAACGCATCGTCGACGAAAGCGGTATAACTCCCGCGGTTACCGCAGATGTTAACGCTAGCCTTACTACTGCTGATATCGTAATCGCGGTGACGAGTGCGCTCGACTGCGTAGTTGACCCAAGGCTGCTGAAGCCCGGCGCGATAGTTTGTGACGTAGCGCGTCCGCGCGATGTATCGGAAGAGGTCGCTAAGTTGCGTCAGGACGTTTTAATTGTTGATGGCGGTGTGGTAGAAGTGCCGGGAGACGTAAACTTCCGTTTTAACTTTGGTTTCCCGCCACGCACGTCTTACGCCTGCATGGCCGAGACGATGGTACTAGCACTTGAGGGCAAAGTCGGAGACTATTCATTGGGACGGGACATTAAGCCGGAGCAGGTAGAGGAAATTACGCGCCTAGCAGAGAAACATGGGTTTAAGTTAGCCGGGTTTAGGAGCTTTGAACGCGCGGTAACCGACGAAAGAATCGCCGAGATTCGCGCGCGCGCCGGGTTGCGTTGACAATTGCCTGGGGCGTAAATATAATTCAGCATAGAATCATGCCAGTAGGGAGAAAGAGGGTTGGCTAATTGAGCGAGAAAGAAGTCTTGTTGACGGCGGAAGGGCGTAAAAAACTCGAGGATGAGCTCGAACATTTAAAGATGTCTAAGCGTCCGGAGGTCGCTGAGCGTATTCGCGAGGCGATTGGGCACGGCGACATTTCGGAGAACAGTGAGTACGACGACGCAAAAAACGAACAAGCTTTTGTGGAAGGCCGCATTCTCACGCTTGAAAGCATGCTGCGCAACGCGCGCCTCATTGATACAACGGAGCTCGATCACACTGTCGTGGGCGTAGGCTCCACTGTTATATTGTATGATGTGGAAGCAGAGGAAGAGTTAGAGTATACTTTGGTGGGTTCCGCGGAAGCTAGCCCGCTGCAACATAAGATTAGTAATGAGTCGCCGGTAGGACGCGCTGTAATGGGCAAGAAGGTCGGTGACACGGTCGAAGTGTCTGTTCCCGTGGGAATGCTTAAATACGAGGTGCGCGAGATTAGGTAATTTTGTTTTGCGTTTGCTGTTGCAAAGTATTTTATGGCGTGTTAAACTAAATCTCGTGTCGCCGCTTCTTAGGCAGCTCAGTGCTCAGTGCCTAGTGCCTAGTGCCTAGTGCCTAGTGCGACATTGATCCTTGAAAACTGAACAATGCAGGCGCAATTGGGAGATGAGAGCTGTGAGCTTTGAGCTGTGAGCTGAGATGCCCGGATTGCGCGTAAGGATGAAATTAAACAAAACCTCGTTTCTTTGAAATTAAAGCGAGCCAAATCGCTTTCTGAAATTTTTTCGGAGAGTTTGATCCTGGCTCAGGACGAACGCTGGCGGCATGCCTAATACATGCAAGTCGAACGAACTAGAGGTTAGAGATTAGAGGTTAGAAGTTAGACGCAGGAGTTTTCCTCGTTCTAACATCTGACTTCCAACCTCTAACTTCTAGTTAGTGGCGGACGGGTGAGTAACGCGTGGGCAACCTGCCCCAAAGCTCGGGATAACACTCCGAAAGGAG